>JBIPMI010000258.1:0-4538 GCA_044369215.1 Bacteroidia bacterium
GATATCGTTCAGGCCAAGCAAATGTTGGAAGTTGAAAAGCAATCTATTTCATTATCTGAACAAAGATTAAAGCTTGTGCAGGATAGATTTGAAGCAGGCAAAGCATCTAAAGCAGAAGTACTCAATGCTCAGGTTGATTTTAACACGGATAAAAGTCGTTTATTGAAACAAAAGAATGTTTTACAAAATCTAAAAATCAATTTAAATCAATTATTGGCAAGAGAAATTGATACTGAATTTGATGTTGAAAACGAAATTGAAAACACCGCTGATTACAAACTCGATTCATTATCGATGTTGGCAGCAGAAAAGAATACAAGTATCTTGATATTAAAGTCTGGAAAGAACATACAGAACTATGCTATCAAGGAAATTCAGGCTGAAAGGTATCCGAGTGTAAGTTTAAGAACAGGTTATACTTATAGTAAATCTGAATCGGAAGCCGGCTTCTTACAAAGCAGTGACAATACAGGATACCATTATGGTGCAGGTGTAAACCTAAATGTATTTAGTGGAAGCAGTGTAAGCAGAAGAATGACGAATGCAAAGATTGGATTAAAATCAACTGAATTAATTCTAAAAGACAGTTTGAGTAAATTACAAATGAGTTTAAATGCAACTTTTAGAAATTTACAACTGGGAAAAGAATTGTTGTTGATGGAATCAGAGAATTTAAAAGTAGCCAAAAGCAATGTTGAATTGGCAACAGAACAATATAAAATTGGAGTCATCTCGGCATTGGAATTACGTCAGGCACAACAAAATTTATTGGCAGCAGAAACCAGATACCTCGTTGCCCGTTATGATGCAATTTTAGCAGAAGTGGAATTGAAACGAATGTGTGGTTTGTTATTTTAAATGTAGGTGTAGGTGGCATGTAGGGATAGGCGGCCGCCTATCCCTGCATGCCGGCCAATTGATTCATAGATTATCCAAACCCCATCGGTGTGAAATTATTGTAGAAAATATTGATTTGAGTAGAGATAGGCGGCCGCCTATCCCTACTCAAATCAATATTTCATTTCTTTCTGAAATCAAACAATTAAATAACACCAACGAATTAAAATTAATAATTAAATTATATCCCCAATAAATTTCCTTATTTTGTTGGTTCAATCAAACAATGAAACCAATCTCAATTTTCCTTTTACTATGTTTTATTCTGCTAAAAGAGTCCTACTCACAAACCTTTACCAGCAGTAATTTACCTATAGTTATTGTTACTACTGATAACAATCCTTCAACAGGTAGACCTCGTGAAATTGTTGATTATGTGAAGGTACTCGGAAACATGAAGGTGATTGAAAGACCTAATGGTGCACGCAATTTTGTGAACGACCAAAACAACCTTGATTACCTTTCATATACTGGTAGAATTGGTATTGAATTAAGAGGTTCCTCTTCTCAGGATCTTCCTAAAAAACCTTATGCAATTACTACTTTGTTATCAGATAATATAAGTAATAACAATACAAGTATCTTGGGTATGCCTCCCGAAAACGATTGGATTCTCAACTCACATGCTTTTGATTCTACCACCATGCGTGATTTTATTTCTTATGATGCTTATGGAGCTATGGGTAATTATTCTTCACGTGCACGTTACTGCGAACTCATTGTTAATGGCGATTTCAAAGGCCTTTATATCTTTCAAGAAAAATTAAAAATCGATGATAACAGAGTTAATATTCGTGAATTGAGTAAAATAGACAATAATTTCCCTGATATTACCGGTGGTTACATGACCAAATGCGATAAAACTACAGGCGGTGACCCTGTAGCCTGGACCATGCAAAGTTACTTAGGTGGTACAGTTAATTTCATTCATGATAACCCAAGTCCGCAGCTGATTACAACGCAACAAGCTGCTTATATTCAAAATTATTTTAAAGCTATTAATGTAAAAAATGAATCAATTTTAAATGGGTATCCAAGTCTTTTAGACATTCCCAGTTTTATCGATTTTATGCTGATTAATGAAATATCATCGAATGCAGATGCTTATCAATTAAGCACCTTTTTCCATATGGATAAAAACGGCAAATTAAGAGCGGGACCGGTTTGGGATTTAAACCTCACTTATGGAAACGATTTGTTTATGTGGGGATTCGATAGAAGTTTTACTAATGTTTGGCAGTTTAGTAATGGAAATGATAATGTAGGTGCAAGGTTTTGGAAAGATTTATACGACAATGAAACTTTCCGTTGTTACATGAGCAAACGTTGGAAAGAAATGATTGCTCCGGGAAAGCCACTAAATTATAATGTGATAATTAACAAAATGGATTCACTGAGCTCTATGCTTGAAGAATCAAGAGCCAGAGAACAAACCAGATGGAATAATATTGGGAATTATAACAAGCATATCAATGCAATGAAATCTTGGTTACAAGCTAGATATACTTGGATGAACAGTAAACTCATACAAACACAAGTTTGTACTAATATCAATGTTCCAAAATTGGTTATCTCTAAAATCAATTACCATCCCCTACCCTTTGGTGCCGATTCAAGCAAAGATTTTGAGTTCATTGAAATTACCAATAATAGCAACCAGATTGTAAATACAACAGGATATTATTTTAGTGAATTAGGCATTAGTTATGTATTTCCACCTAACTCAAAAATTGGTGCTAACGATAAAATTTTTATTGTAGGTAAAGAAAATGTTTTTGAGAATTTTTATAGAAAAGAAGCATTTGGTGAATTTGCAAGAAACCTTTCCAACAAATCACAAAGATTGGTATTAAGTGATGCTTATGGAAATATAATTGATGAAGTTACTTATATGGACACCTTTCCATGGCCAGCAGATGCAGATGGGAAAGGTGGATTTCTAGAACTCAAAGACATTAATTCCGACAATAGTTTAGCAACTAACTGGAGAAGTTCTAAAACACCTCTATCTCTTGATGACATGAGTTTAGAGAATCAAAATTTGGTGCTTTATCCTAATCCAACAAATAGCAAAATATATGTGAATGGATTCAATACCAATATAGAATATTTTGAAGTACTTGATATCATGGGAAGAACTGTTTTAAGTGGTAATTCCACAAATGATGGAATTGATTTAACATCATTATCAAACAATACATATATTATAAAATTGGTTGATGAGAACGGAAATATTCTTGTCAAAAAAATCATTAAATATTAAAAGAGTTTAACTGAGGGTGCAACATTTCGGCTATATAACAGCCAGCTTTTGGCCATTGGCCGTTCGCTTTTTGCTTTAAATTCGTGTTGGTTGAATGTGCTTTTGTACTAAGGAAGATTTTTTAAAAGCAGTTAAAGTAATTTAGGCTTTTGAAAACCGGCTTTCACTTGAGGCTTCTGGTATTCTAGCCTCTGGCCGCTAGCTTTGAATTTGTGTAGCTAAATGTGCTTTTGCACTAAGCAAGATTATTAAAATCCTTCAACTTATTTTACGTTATAATAGAATAACATAAGCCATCGAAAAATGGATTTCACTATCAGCAGAATTTCCCTAAGCCCTGAAGGGGCATAATTCGCCAGAAAATAATTCACCAAAACCTATCAAGCCCTGAAGGGGCGAAATTCATTTTTGGCGAATGACAACATACAATTTTCGATTGGAGAAAAACATGCATAATATTCCCTTCAATTCATAATTTTAATTTCGCCCATGCAGGGCTTTGAGCATTTCGTTACAATTGAACTAACGAATTTCGCCCATTCAGGGATAAGTAAGATTGGTTAAAAACAGTCAACGTATTTTAGGCTTTTGAAAACCGGCTTTCACTTGAGGCTTTTGGAATCTTGCCTCTGGCAACTAGCTTTGAATTTGTGTAGCTAAATGTGCTTTTGCACTAAGTAAAATTTTAAACGCGGTTAATATAATTTAGGCTTTTACATGAATTAGAGACGAAAAACATTCATATTACTATAAAAAATTATCAATTGTGACAATTGTAATCGACTTAATCCTTCTTTTGAAAACCAATTTTAATACTGGCAGAATTGCAAGCTAGATGCTTGGAGCCAGCTGCCAGTGGCCCCAATAGCGCCTCCGATGATGAAAGAATTTTGCTTACTTTTTTTCCAAAAAGTAAGGATTAAAGCAACGAATGTTTGTCGTATAAAAATCTTACTCGTAACAACAAAATATTTAAATCATTCATGAAAAAACATAAATGTCTAATTGAAAACGAACTCATCATCGGCAGCGCGTGCTGATGCAATCTGCAAAGGCCTTGCGCGCCAAGCCGCCTTTTGAATTTTCCGCGGGTAAGGCCAACAATGCTAAAGACAATGGCGGGCCAGGGCGGAAAAGGCAGCAGCGGCAGGCCTGATTGCAGCAGACGTTGGCCTCGCAGCCAAGCAGGCGCCTCCGATGATGAAAGGCTTTTGCTTACTTTTTGCCTAAAAAGTAAGGATTAAAGCAACGAATGTTTGTACTATATAAATCTTACTGCTAACAAGAAATCCAATAAATTCATTATCAAAATCAAAAACTAATTTATATTCCCCGAAAAATAGATTTTATGAAAAAAATATTACTACTCTTATGCATT
>JBIPMI010000026.1:0-14612 GCA_044369215.1 Bacteroidia bacterium
CGTCTTCTACGGCCCTTAAAGGAAATCTCATCTTGAGGTAAGTTTCGTGCTTAGATGCTTTCAGCGCTTATCTTGTCCGTACATAGCTACTCTGCACTGCAACTGGCGTTACAACAGATACACCAGAGGTACGTCCAACCCGGTCCTCTCGTACTAAGGTCAGATCCTCTCAAATTTCCAACGATCACATCAGATAGGGACCGAACTGTCTCACGACGTTCTGAACCCAGCTCGCGTGCCACTTTAATGAGCGAACAGCTCAACCCTTGGGACCTTCTCCAGCCCCAGGATGTGACGAGCCGACATCGAGGTGCCAAACCTCCCCGTCGATGTGAGCTCTTGGGGGAGATCAGCCTGTTATCCCCGGCGTACCTTTTATCCTATGAGCGACGGCCCTTCCATACAGAACCGCCGGATCACTATACTCTACTTTCGTACCTGCTCGGCTTGTAGGCCTCACAGTCAAGCCTGCTTATGCTATTGCACTCTGCGCACGGTTACCAAGCGTGCTGAGCAGACCTTTAGAAGCCTCCGATACTCTTTTGGAGGCGACCACCCCAGTCAAACTACCCACCATGCAATGTCCCTCGCTTGGCGAGGTTAGACTCCAAATAAACAAAGGGCGGTATTTCAAGGTTGACTCCACAATGCCTAGCGACACTGCTTCAAAGTCTCCCGCCTATCCTACACATTGTTTATCCAAAGTCAATGCAAAGCTATAGTAAAGGTGCACGGGGTCTTTCCGTCCCGATGCGATTAACCGGCGTCTTCACCGATACCACAATTTCACCGAGCTCACGGTTGAGACAGTGCTCTGATCGTTACACCATTCGTGCAGGTCGGAACTTACCCGACAAGGAATTTCGCTACCTTAGGACCGTTATAGTTACGGCCGCCGTTTACTGGGGCTTCGATTCAATGCTTCGCGTGAGCTAACATCCCCTCTTAACCTTCCAGCACCGGGCAGGTGTCAGGCCATATACATTATCTTTCGATTTAGCATAGCCATGTGTTTTTGATAAACAGTCGCCAGAGCCATTTCTCTGCGGCCCCACCGAAGTGGGGCACCCCTTTTCCCGAAGTTACAGGGTTAATTTGCCGAGTTCCTTAACCGTGATTCACTCGAGCACCTTAGAATATTCATCTTGCCTACCTGTGTCGGTTTGCGGTACGGGCTTATGTGGGAGCTTTTCTTGGAAGCTATTACGTTACTTCGCTTTGCCCGAAGGCTCGGCTCAACGGGGACTTCCGTCACCCCGTAGTAATTTCACTGCTCCGTCCCTCTCCACTGGTACAGGAATATTAACCTGTTGTCCATCGACTACGCTTTTTCGCTTCGTCTTAGGTCCCGACTAACCCTGATCCGATTAACGTTGATCAGGAAACCTTAGGCTATTGGTGGGCAGGTTTCTCGCCTGCCTTATCGTTACTTATACCTACATTGGCTTTTCCAACCGCTCCAGCAAAACTCACGTCTCACCTTCTGTGCTGTTGGAATGCTCCCCTACCACTCCATATTTCTATAAAATCCATAGCTTCGGTACTAGATTTGATGCCCGTTTATCATCCACGCCCAACCGCTCGACTAGTGAGCTGTTACGCACTCTTTAAATGAATTGCTGCTTCCAAGCAAACATCCTAGCTGTCATAGCGATTGGACCACGTTAGTTCAACTTAATCTAGATTTGGAGACCTTAGCTGATGGTCTGGGTTCTTTCCCTCTCGCCCTCGGACCTTAGCACCCAAGGGCTCACTCCCGGTGAACATGTCTGCAGCATTCGGAGTTTATCTGAGTTCGGTAGGTTTTGACACCCCCTTACCCAATTAGTAGCTCTACCTCTGCGACACTATATACCGAGGCTGTTCCAAAAAACATTTCGGGGAGTACGAGCTATCTCCCAGTTTGATTAGCCTTTCACCCCTACCCACAGCTCATCTGAAAGCTTTTCAACGCTTACCAGTTCGGACCTCCAGTACCTGTTACGGCACCTTCATCCTGGCCATGGGTAGATCACTCAGGTTTCGCGTCTACCCCCAATGACTATACGCCCTATTCAGACTCGCTTTCGCTGCGGCTACGTTCCTTAAGAACTTAACCTTGCCATTGAGGAGTAACTCGTAGGTTCATTATGCAAAAGGCACGCCGTCACTTCATTTCGAAGCTCCGACCGCTTGTAAGCGTACGGTTTCAGGTTCTATTTAACTTCTTTGTTCAAGATTCTTTTCACCTTTCCTTCACAGTACTGGTTCACTATCGGTCTCTCAGTAGTATTTAGCCTTACCAGATGGTGCTGGCAGTTTCACGCAAGGCGTCTCCGACCCCGCGCTACTCAGGATACTGCTATCCTATTAAATCTTACGATTACAGGGCTATCACCCTCTATGGCTTACCTTTCCAGGTAATTCATCTTCAATTTAATATTCATGTTGCAGTCCTACAACCCCGCAAATGCCGAAACATTTACGGTTTGGGCTCTTCCCATTTCGCTCGCCGCTACTCAGGGAATCATTATTATTTTCTCTTCCTCCGCTTACTTAGATGTTTCAGTTCAGCGGGTTATCCTTAGTCCTGCTATTACTAGCAGAAGGGTTTCCCCATTCGGAAATCTGCGGATCTAAACCTCTTGGCAGTTCCCCACAGCTTATCGCAGCTTAGCACGTCCTTCTTCGTCTCTGAGAGCCTAGGCATCCCCCGTACGCCCTTAGTAACTTAACCTCTTAATATCCTAATGGTTATTGTGTTTTCTTCTATTATGTCAAAGAACTTTTCATACTGTAGTATGACTGTGGAGAATAACGGAGTCGAACCGTTGACCCCCTGCGTGCAAGGCAGGTGCTCTAGCCAGCTGAGCTAATTCCCCAATCTAATCCTTGTAGTCCCGCGCAGACTTGAACTGCGGACCTCTACATTATCAGTGTAGCGCTCTAACCACCTGAGCTACGAGACTATGTTTTAATCTAATCACGCTGTTCTCAATAGTTAGGTCGTCTGATTGGATCCTATTGGGTGATCTACAGCAGATGTTGTAAAGAACATCAGTATTTGAAGTTATATGAAATAGCAATCTAAACAAAATTCGTCTCTAGAAAGGAGGTGGTCCAACCACACCTTCCGGTACGGTTACCTTGTTACGACTTAGCCCCAGTTACTAGTATTGCCCTAGGCCGCTCCTTGCGGTTGCAGACTTCAGGCACTCCCAACTTCCATGGCTTGACGGGCGGTGTGTACAAGGCCCGGGAACGTATTCACCGGATCGTTGCTGATATCCGATTACTAGCGAATCCAACTTCATGAGGTCGAGTTGCAGACCTCAATCCGAACTGAGAATGGCTTTTTGAGATTAGCTTCATGTTACCATGTCGCTGCTCATTGTACCATCCATTGTAGCACGTGTGTAGCCCTGGACGTAAGGGCCATGATGACTTGACGTCGTCCCCACCTTCCTCACTACTTACGTAGGCAGTCTTTTTAGAGTCCCCAGCTTAACCTGATGGCAACTAAAAATAGGGGTTGCGCTCGTTGCGGGACTTAACCCAACACCTCACGGCACGAGCTGACGACAGCCATGCAGCACCTTGTTTTGTGTCCCTTGCGGGAAAGAAACATTTCTGCTCCGGTCACTAACATTCAAGCCCAGGTAAGGTTCCTCGCGTATCATCGAATTAAACCACATGCTCCTCCGCTTGTGCGGGCCCCCGTCAATTTCTTTGAGTTTCATTCTTGCGAACGTACTTCCCAGGTGGAATACTTAACGCTTTCGCTTGGGCCCTGACTGTGTATCGCCAAGACCGAGTATTCAACGTTTAGGGCGTGGACTACCAGGGTATCTAATCCTGTTTGCTCCCCACGCTTTCGAGCCTCAGCGTCAGTTACGGTTTAGTGACCTGCCTTCGCAATTGGTGTTCTGTAACATATCTAAGCATTTCACCGCTACATGTTACATTCCAGTCACCTCAGCCGTACTCGAGACACACAGTTTCAATGGCAGTTCTTCAGTTAAGCTGAAGGCTTTCACCACTGACTTATGTATCCGCCTACGCTCCCTTTAAACCCAGTAAATCCGGACAACGCTTGGATCCTTCGTCTTACCGCGGCTGCTGGCACGAAGTTAGCCGATCCTTATTCTTACGGTACCGTCAAATCACTACGCATAGTGACATTTCTTCCCGTACAAAAGCAGTTTACAACCCATAGGGCAGTCTTCCTGCACGCGGCATGGCTGGTTCAGGGTTGCCCCCATTGACCAATATTCCCTACTGCTGCCTCCCGTAGGAGTCTGGTCCGTGTCTCAGTACCAGTGTGGGGGGACATCCTCTCAGACCCCCTATTGATCGTCGCCTTGGTGAGCCGTTACCTCACCAACTAGCTAATCAACCGCATGCCCATCCGATACCGTCGGAACTTTGATAAAATATAGATGCCTATACTCTATGTTATGGGGTATTAATCTCTCTTTCGAGAGGCTATCCCCCTGTATCGGGTAGGTTGCATACGTGTTACGCACCCGTGCGCCACTCTCAAAGTCTATTGCTAAACTTATCCCGTTCAACTTGCATGTATTATGCCTGCCGCTAGCGTTAATCCTGAGCCAGAATCAAACTCTTCATAGTAAAAGATTCTTATTTTTTTTTCTCTAGAATTTTGACCTCTATCATCACTGATAAAGTGCTTGCTATTTCATATCTTCAAAGAACTTTATTTTTATTACTAACTCTCGTTAGTCTTTCAAAATTTCAAATTTTTATCCCCCTCTACTTCTCTTCTCTTTTTCTCTCTTCGTTAAGGGAGTGCAAAGGTAAGTGCTATTTTTAAATTAACAAGAAATATTTTTATTTATTTTTTGTAACTTAAATTTCAACAGAACAATCTTTAAACTCTTTCTCTTAAAGGGGTTGCAAAGGTATGCAACTTTTTATTTAATGCAAGAAAAACTTTTTATTATTTTTCTGTGATGTAAAAGAACTTATTGTTTTGCCCTACCGTTAAGGGGCTGCAAAAGTAGAGACCTTATTCTTATTTGCAAATCTATTATCAATCTTTCATGTAAATACACTGTAAATGAAGGACAAAAATTTATAACTCATCAATATTATATCTGTGAAACACCCAGTAAATTCATACTTTCATCATAAAGAATATTTATTCAATTGAAAAAAATATTCTCAATTACATATATATAATACTGCTTTGCTTTGTTTGAACTCTTTAGTCTTATACATTTGTTCTTTTATTTTATACTATGAACCTATTTCAAAAACATGAGTCATTGCTTCACCAAGCAGTAAAAGCTTTATCTGAAAGAAAATACTTTACTCCATATCCGGAGAATCCCAAGGCTTATCCAGAAGATGCAGATGCTAATGCAAAAGCATGGATAAGTGAAACGATGAACAATAATTTTGCAGGATTAATCCAAAGCACTTCTGAATTTATTGGTGAAGAGGTTTCTCCTTTTCTTCAAGTAGGTATTGGTGTGCAATACCCGAAGTTATCAGTAAATGATTTAATATCTAACGGAGAACAGGCTCAAAAGTCATGGGCAAAAACAAGTATTGAAGAAAGAGCCGGTTTATTAATTGAATCATTGGAAAGAGTTAAAGCTCGTTTCTTTGATATTGCTTATGCAACAATGCATACAACAGGCCAATCTTATATGATGAGTTTTCAAGCTTCAGGTCCACATGCAAACGACCGCGCTTTGGAAGCAATTGCTATGGGTTATGCTGAACTAACAAGATTTGTTCATGAAACTGATTGGGTTAAGTCGATGGGCAAATTTGATTTAACAATTAAAAAGAACTTCAAACCTATGCCTAAAGGTTTAGGCTTAGTAATAGGATGTTCTACTTTCCCTGTTTGGAATACTGTTCCCGGTTTATATGCTTGTTTAATTAGCGGTAGTGCTTGTATAGTAAAACCTCACGCTAAATCAGTATTACCTATTGCTATTGTTATTTCAGAATTGCAACAAGTATTAAAACAACAAGGTTTTGATAGCAACACTGTTCAAATGGCTATTGATTCTATAGAAACTCCAATTACAAAAGAACTGGCTGAACATCCTTCAATCAAACAAGTTGATTTTACAGGTAACTCTGAATTTGGAAACTATATTGAATCATTACCTAAAACAACTTTTACTGAAAAAGCAGGAGTTAATTCAATTATTTTGGATTCAGTTGCTGATATGAAAGCAGTTGCCGGAAACATTGCATTTTCAGCTTCTTTATATAGTGGGCAAATGTGCACTGCTCCGCAAAACATTTTTATTTCAGAAGAGGGTGTTCAAACATCAGAAGGTAAACTTAGTTTTGATGAAACAGTTGAAGCTATTAAAGCCGGATTCAATGGCTTAATAGATCATCCAAAAGCAGGCCCAGGTACATTAGGTGCTATTCAGGCAGAGGCTACATTTAAAAGAGTGAATGATTTAAATTCATCAAATCATAAAAAAATTGTGGATTCAAAATCTGTTTTAAATGAGGAATTCATAGATGCTAGAATAGCGAGTCCGGTTGTTATTGAATTAAACGAAACCGATTCAAACTTATATAACAATGAATGTTTTGGTCCAGTTGTTTTTATCATCAAAACAAAAAACCTAAATGATTCTATTCAAAAGGCAGTGGCTTTAGCTTCACAAAAAGGAGCTTTAACTTGTGGCGCTTACACTACAAATGAATCATCAAGAAATTCAATTGAAGATGCTATGAATGAAATTTATGTACCGGTTTCATTTAATTTTACAGGAGCAGGCTTCATTAATTCACATGCAGCATTTAGTGATTTTCATTTAACAGGAGGGAATGCTGCAGGTAATGCAAGTTTTACCAATGCCGATTTTATTAATAGAAGAATAGTTTGGGTTGGAAATAGATACATGTAATTGCCAAATCAGCTAATCAATTTTATAAAAAAGGAGGTTTGTTTTAAAAACGAACCTCCTTTTTTATTATCTGTTTACCATATCAAATGCTTCATCCGGTATATCCGCTACTTTAACTAATAAGAAGCCATCTAATGCATCATTGAATTTCGGATCAACATTAAATGCGATGATCTTTGCATTTAATTTGAGATACTTTTTCACTAACACAGGAACTTTTAACTTTTGAGTTCCTTCAATATCTCCAATAAAATTATCCAATAGTTTTAAATCTTCACTGTGTTTGAGCATAAGCATTCCTTTACCTTCTGTTTTCGACTGGTAATGGAATCCTTTTCTTGGTTCTACACACTTGGCCAATTTGGTATCCCAATGATTATGTCTGATATATGCTACCAGCAAATCTTTACTTAGTTTGGAAAAGCTATTACTAATACTAACAGGACCAATCATATATTTAAATCGTTCAGGATTTGCCTTTATATATAAATTGATTCCTTTCCACAATAACATTAATGGTGCAGGTTTGCGCTGATATTCTTCCCTTACAAAAGACCTACCCATTTCAATTGATTGGAACAATATTGGGTATAATTTTCTATCAATCTTAAATAGTTCATTCAGATAAAATCCTTTTACACCAAACTTCTTAAACATTTTATCTCCCTCCCCTATTCGGTATGCTCCTACTATCTTTTCATTTACTTTATCCCAAATAAATAAATGTTTGTAGTATGAATCATAAGAATCTGAATCAAAGCTTCTATTCGTTCCTTCGCCGATTGCTCTGAAAGTAATTTCTCTTAATCGTGATATTTCTCTAAGAATAGATGGTATTTTTTGTGCCGATTCTATGTAAATACTGTATGTATCATAATCCAAAAGTTTATTTGCAGGTTGAATCGATTCAATATCTTTTTTTATTTCGGATAACGGAGTTTCACTTATGATGGGTTGTGGTTTTTTTAGCCTTGTTAATGTATTTCGAACCAAGTTTTCTTTAGGCATTGAAGCACCTAAAGCATAGGTTTTTGCTCTTACATAATTCAATAAATCTTTACTTCCATATTCAGCTATCTCTTTATATGGAATTGGTTTACCAATTCTTAATTTTATAGTCTGTTTTTTATTGAACATTTCAGAAGGAAGTTTGATGGTTCTTAAACCGGGATGTAATAATCCAAGCAGGTTAAACGCAACACTATTATGACCAGAAAAGAACACCGGTACGATTTTTACTTCGGCCTTAGATAAAATCCTACCTACAATAGGCTCCCATTCTTTATCTGAAATTTTAAGGTTATTTAGTTTTAAGGCACTTACCTCTCCTGCTGGAAATATTCCCAATGGACTTTCTTTTAAATGCTCCAGAAGTTGTTTAACTCCGGAAATATTCATCCCTTTATCACCTAATTTTTCAAAAGGATTTACAGGAATAATATAATCTTTCACTGGAGTAATTTGTTGTAATAAATAATTAGCAACAATTTTGAAATCAGGTCTTATTTTAGTAATCATAGACACCAAAATAATACCATCAATACCTCCATATGGATGATTTGCAACCAAAATAAAAGGGCCCTTTTTAGGTATATTTTCTAAATCATCATTACTTACCTCATAGTCTACTCCAAATTGTCGAAGAACTTCATTAGCAAAATCAATACCTACTTCTCCAGAAGATTGATTATATATATCATTTACCTTTTCGAGTTTTAGCAACTTCATTAAGGCCGGAGCTAAGATATCCAGCTTCAACTTCTCTAATTTCAGTGCTTTTGCGAAGTCATCATTTTCTATCAGTTTTGGCATCCCACAATATAAAAAAGAAATTATTAAAAATTTTTAATTTAACAATCAATTAACACAGAAATTATTAGTCCTCAGCTTTTTCAATGGCATCATCAATCATTTCTTCAATCATTTTCTTTTCCTTTTCAGTGAGTTTAGCGTTTTCCTTTGCTTCTCTTTTTAACCTTTTGTAATAATCCTTTTTGTGCATTTCTACAGCTATCCAGGTAATATAATTTTTATCTTTCTTTACATAAGTTTTCTCTCCGATGGTTTTAACATCGTCCAATCTTTGGTTTAAAACTTCTCTGGTTAATTGCTGAAAACGCTCGCCAAAATCGCCCAAGTTATTTTCAATATTTCTTTCATTCTGATATGATTCTGATACCATTTTTATATCAGTTTGAACTGCAGAAGCGAGTCGTTGGTTTGCGACTAAGCGAGCTTTACTTTTAGAAGTTTCTAAATTCTGACTTTCGCCTGATGAAACGGCTCTAAAATATCTGTTATTACTTTTATAAGATTTAGAATCAAATGGACCTTTTACTTCCACCATATCTTTAGGTTGGCTATTACACGCCATGAGTGCGAGTAATGCAAGAACAATTAGATTTCTCATATTGAATACAATTATAAAAACAATATAGAAAAATCTATGCCAATCTACCTAATTCTCCATCTTTAATTTTTGAAACTAATAATTTATCTATTGGAAAACTGACTAAATCTTCGGTCAATTCTCCAAAATCAACCCAAAAAAAACGGAGATATTCCTTTCTTCCTCCAATATCAATTACTATTTCATTTTCCGGTAACTCTATGTTCGTTTCTGTAGAGTTTAACAAATAATAAATTGCAATGAGTTGATCTGTTTTTCGAAAAGCACTTTGCTGAAAGAAATCTGTTGTATACAGATGTCTTTTAACCTGAACATCTAAACCGGTTTCTTCTTTAAATTCCCTAATTAAACAATCTGCAGTTCCTTCTCCAAATTCTAAACCACCTCCGGGGAACTTAGTGAATTCAATTTCAGGCATACGCTCATGAACCAGCAGTACTTGATTTTGTTCATTAATTAATAAACCATAAACCCGAATAGTAAATCTATTTATTTCAGGATGCATTATTCTAAAAACGAATAGTTAATACCAAAGTTAATTATCAATAATAAAGGATTAATTTTCCTATCACCCGAACTAATTGAGATTGGGTAAAAAGCTAATAATGGTTGAACAAAACCTCTGGTTTTTTTGTCTATTTTAAAATCAGCCTTCATTCCTAATTGAACCTGAAGTGAAAATCTTCTTGCATTAAAGCCGGTTGAATCGAGCACAAATCTTTCATTACCATCAATATAATAACCCGAAATAGTTTCTGCAATCAGTTTGTGCTTAATTAAAGTATTCAAGGTGAGTCCGGTGCTAAACGAATAACGGTATTTAAAGTCTTTTGAACGACCAACCTGCATATTTAACAGCATGGGGATTTGTAAATATTGAAATTGGTAGTAATAATCTAACTGTTTTTCGGTATTTGAAAAATCTTCCACCATTCCTGTTGCAATTCCAGGATATGTATAATCCTTGAATCTTAAACTTTTTTGTGCTCTTTGAAAACCAATATTTGCATATCCCAATCCAACTTGCAAATCCATTTCTTTACTTATTGATTTGTTAAACCAGGCATGAATATGAAGGTTAGTTTTGAATACTTGATTTGAATTTGAAGAATCAAGATATTCATTCCAACCTTTACCACTAATTAGAGAAATTGAACTTGCAGGTGCAATACTTACACCAATTGAATATTCAGAATTACTTTGTGCATTTATAGAATTTGCATAAATAAAACCAAATACAAGCAAGATTAAGAATTTGAATCCATTATTCCTGTTCAAACTCAAGTTCATCATTGTTTCCATCTTTCTTATTACTTTGTTTGATTGTGGTATCTTTTGTAAAACCAATTTCAGATTTAATAATTTCTTTAATAGTAGCTCCTTCTTTTTTAAGGTCGGCAGCAATTTTAGCCCTTACAGCTTTTTTATCGTATACAAACTTTAAATTATTGGCAGGACCTTTAATACTTAAAAACAAATTCACTTTTCCAGGAGCATCGGACTCTTCTCCAAATTCATTTTCTGTTACCTTTCTCTTTTTATTTAACAATTCAGATAAGGTTATTTTTAAATGATAATCTAAATAATTTTCAAAAGTATGGGTACCTGAAATACTTAAAGAAATAGCATTTGTTTTGATATCCATTTCAGGTATAATCATTTTCTCATTTACTATTTCAAGGGTATTTGACATTTCATTAAACTTCAAATTTTTCAAATCATTTATATCAATAAATTTTGAAAGTGCGAATAAAGGTTGATAATTAATTAGCTGACCATTCTTCATGTTTAATTCGGCTACTGCCTTAAACTTTGGTTTTAGAAAATTAAATTTCTCATCCCAAACCATAAGCACTTTAGAATTACAGCTCAAAGTTCCATCAATATGTTCTGATTTAATAGCATCCTGACCAAAGTCATTGAACTCTTTTAGCAGCTGTTTCACTTTTACATTTTGAAGTTTAGGTTCTGCTTCAAGAATAAAATTCTTACCTGAAAAGTCGAATTTTCCATTAGTTTGGACCAAGCCACCCCATGCATTTAGTTTTAAATCGATAATATTTATTGAACCGTTTTTAATTTCCAGGTCAGCTTTAAATGATTTGCCAATTAAATCCTGATATTTAAAAGATTCTGCATTAGCTTTTAAATGAATTAGAATTTCCTTGCTTGAGGATTGAGTTGATTCTGTATTTGAATTTGATGGTTCATAAATCATTAAATCCTGAGCATCTAAATAATTGGATTCAGATTTTATATCGATTTCCAATACTTTACTTTTATTATCAGATAATAATCCCGGCAAATATCCAATACCTTTTAAATCAGTTTTACCTATTTTTAATTCAAGATTTGAAATTTGAATGTTTTCATCTTTTAAAACAAAACCGATATTATAATTTTGAATTGACTTAGTAAAATCGTTCAATACAATTTCGTTACCTTTCATTTTCATCTCAACAGTATTTTTAGAATTCATCCAATTCCAAACACCATTAACTTGCTCTGCATTTAGAAATAAGTTAAACTTCGCCATTCCATTGATACTTTTTATATAGCTAAGCTGAACTAATTTTTGAAATTCAGTTAAATCGAAACCACCTTTCAATTTAGCATTCAATTTTGAGTTTTTAGAAAGTTCAATATCGATAGCACCTTCCAAGGATTCTTGACCCAATTGAGCCTTCAGACCCTCAATCTTTAAATTACCTAATTGTTGTTCATCTTTTCCATTAATAAAATTGCCTTTGAAATAGATATTTGACAATTTAATTCCACTAGCAGAATTTATTAATGAACCATTTTCAACTCCAAAATCCAAGTTCAATTTTGGTTTTGAATAACGAGATTCTTTGCCTAAATAATTGCCGGTAAAATAAACAGATCCTTCACTTTTTAAGTCATTCATACTTTCCGGAAATTGAAAAGGGAATAAACTTATCAGGTCTTGAATTTTAATTTTATCTCCTTTAAAATTCAGGTTAAAATCGGTGAAAGTTTTAGCTTGTTGAATATTCCCGCTTAGTAGTAAATTTAACATGCTTAATTTAACCTTAGCTTCTTTTATGGTGTACAATCCATCGGAGGGCCTGGCCAAAAAATTTAAATCAAGAACTAATGTTTTTTGATGTATAAGTTCCAGTCCGGAAAGATTTATAGATTTAACAAAAGCTTCTGCATAGGTTTTCAATTCGAACTCTTTATCACTAAAATTTCCAGAAAGACTTGTTTCTTTAAAAAAGACAGAATAAAACTGATTTGGATTTTCTTGTCTAAAACTAAGGTATGAATTTTTAAGTTTAAGCAGGTTCAACTCAAATTTAAACGATGAAGGTTTTGATTTTGAAGGAACTTCCGATTTGAAAATATCATAGTTTGCTAATCCTTTATCATTTATGTAAACATTAATGATTGCGGAATCAGCTATTAATGACTGAAGCAAATACTTCTTTTGCAAAACATCATAAAAATTAAACCCCAGGTATAGGTTTTTGGACTTAAATAGTATAGAATCCTTTTGAATAGGATCAGTGATTAAGACCTGATTAAATGTAATGCTAACACGCGGAAAATCCTCAAGTAGATTCAAATCAATTCTGCCTGTTGAAATTTCACTCTTCAGTTGTTTATTAATTTCTTTCAGCGCAAAAGCTTTGAATTGATCAAGATTTTGATAGACATAGATTGCAAGACTAAAAAAAAGCAATGCTAAGGCCATCAAAGTAATCAAAGAATATTTAAACCATTTATTCATCATAAGTTAAAAACGAATTTCGGTTTAATTATTTCGCCCAAAAAGAATTCAAATTCACATATCATGAATAATACTGGGGATTTGTATTAAAATTAGAGCAAGGAGATAAAAAAAAACCTGATAAAATTTATCAGGTTTTCTTGTGGAGGCACATGGATTCGAACCAAGGACCCTCTGCTTGTAAGGCAGATGCTCTGAACCAGCTGAGCTATGCCTCCCTTCCCTTAGGGGAGTGCAAAGATAGATAATGTTTCCAAAAAAAAAATCATATATCAATTTATTTAAAAAAAACTTTTCAGCAAAAAGGTTATTGTTTAATTTTCAAGGCATTAAAATTTAAAAAGATATAACAAGTTTATGGGATGAATTAGAAAAAGGAAGATTTATACGATTATCCGCTTCTTTAACTAAAAACAAATTTATCAAAACATCATATCTGATTGTTATTCGTTAATATCAAACTAAATCTCAAAAATGAAATATGATTAGCATGATGTTTCTTTAGCAAGTTCTTAAAATCCAGAATGGATGACATTATACTAGAAAATAAAATAAAGAAAAAACCCACCCCGGAACACTCCATCACGCGTACCTTCGGTACGCGTGATGGAGTGTTCCGGGAATTCATTTTGAGCATTTTTCTATAAACATGAAACCACCCATCGGGGTCATAAATTACATTAAATAGGGCAATTTTTTTCTTAAGACTTTTTGATAATATTTCTCAAAGAACCTAAGAATTATGAAAATTACTTCTGGTAGAGATGCGGAGATACTTTAGATTTTTTAGTTAGGATTATAAAAAAAATAGAAAATGTAAAAAACAAATGATTTTCAAAGCCAAATACCTCTAATAAACTTTTAGTCTTAAGATTTAGATAAGGTTTCTTATAAATCATAGTTGAAATATCATCAAATCAAAGATCTTTAAAACCATTTCTACTAATGAATAATATTCAACAGAAAGGACAATAAGGACATTAAGGAGTATATTTATTAAATTGAAACAAACATTAGGATGCATTGAAAAACTGATAATAAACAACTATAAAATCAATGGGAACTTTGAATTAAATACAGGTATTCTATTTCAGGATTGTTGAAAATGACCCTATCTCGAAATTAAAATATAACAAATAATTTGCCCTTCAATTAAAAATTCTAACACCCGTTAAAAATAAAAATTTCAACTAAAAAAATTCAAACTAGATTTTAAGCATAAAAAAAGGGGCCGAAGCCCCTTTCAAATATTTCTACTAGTATTCCCAGTAATCATGTTCTTTTTCAAATAGTTCTTGTTTGATTCTTTCACCTTCTAACAAGGCTGCAACTCCATTATCTTTGAAAGCATCGTATTCTTTGATATACATGTCTTGTTGGTTAGCTTCTTTAACGATATAGCTTGTAAACAATCTGTTTTCAAACCAATCGTCATAAGTTAGTCTGGCAGCATCATTCTGGCGATTGAATATTTCATAATTAACCAAAAGATGTCTTAAATCAGCTTCACCACTACCATCTTTAGCATGGTACTTCAATACACATAAATCCTGTTCACCTA
>JBIPMI010000259.1:0-4533 GCA_044369215.1 Bacteroidia bacterium
TTTTGGGTTCAAGCAAATGTTGGATTACCTATTTTAAGATTTGTTGGGCTAGATGATGGTTACATGGTATATTATTCTGATACGCTAGGTAATACTTTAGGAATAGACAAAAACGATTTAAACAGAAATGTTCAGGTTTATCCTAATCCATTTAAAGAAGAAATTCAAGTTGAAATAAATGGATACCAAATCAGCAAATTAAGTATGAGTGATATGAATGGCAAATTGATTCTAGAACAAATAGGAAGTCAATCAAACATAGAAACATCACATCTACCTGAAGGAATGTATTTGTTAGAAATTGAAATTACTAGCGGGGAACGAGTTTACCGAAAAGTAGTTAAATAGGGCCCGCTGAAAAAGATTATCATCAGGCTCTAAATAGTTTAATTCCAAATTTTTGTTCCTTCAGAACAATTTGTACAGATATCTATTTCTTTTCTTGATTTAAGAATAGCTTTCCTAAAACCTTCATAAGATTGGTTTGTCCAAACCTGTTTAAACGTTTCTTTGCTTAAATCACCAAAACGATGAACGGCATCTTTATCAAAACAACAAGGAACAACCAATCCATCCCAGGTAATTACAGAGCCTTTCCAAAGACGCCAACATTGGTTTAGTAACTTATTTTTGATTTGATAACCTTCTTCAGTTTTTACATACCTACTAAACTCTAAATTTTCAGGAATAAACTCATCCGAACTTTTATAGTCGTAAATCTGGGCTGTTTTAATTCCTAATTCATCAACACCAATCTCCTTCGCCATTCTTTTTACCTCGGGTAATTGGTCTTCATTGTGCTTAAAAACAATAAACTGCCAAATAATATGAGGTGTTGCAGAGTTTAATTCTTTCTTCCATTTGATTAGGTTTCTTGTGCCTTCAAGCACTTTCTCTAAATCACCACCCACTCTATATTTTGAATAAGAATCTTGTGTGATACCATCTATAGAAACAATCAATCTGTCTAAGCCTGATTCTACTGTAGCTTTAGCCATATCATCTGTAAAATAATGAGCATTGCTTGAGGTTGATGTATAAATATTTTTATCGGAAGCGTACTTGACAAATTCAAGAAACTTCTTGTTCAAAAATGGCTCACCCTGAAAAAATAAAACTAACCAAACCAATTCATGTTGGACCTCATCAATAATCTTTTTGAATAAGGTTAAATCAAGCATTCCTGTATTTCTGGTGAATTCACGCAAACCACTTGGGCATTGAGGACATCTTAAATTACAACTGGTAGTAGGCTCAATTTCCAAAGTAAAGGGCATTCCCCAGTGATAATGACGTTTAGTAATTCTCGACAACTGATAACTAGCAAATAAGCGCACAAAATTTGCAATTCTGCGTGCACTTAATTTTGAAAGTAAATTTATTCCATCCTTAAAACTTCTGTTCATTTGACTATCCTTCTGCAATTATAGGCTTAAACACTAAGAATGTTTTGTTGGAGATTGTCAAACATCTATTAAATTGAATAAGCGGTAAGATTTTACCCAAATAACAAATTCAACAATTCTTCAATTTTTGATATTTGAACAATATTGATACCCGAACTGGTTTGTGGCAATTTGTTGAATTTTGACAAATAAATAGTTTTGAATCCTAATTTCTCAGCTTCAGAAATTCTTTGTTCTATGCGCGTTACAGCTCTGATTTCACCACTTAAACCCAATTCACCTACAAAACAAATTTCATTATCTACCGGCATGCTTTCATAACTCGAAACAATAGAAGCAATAATTCCTAAATCTATACCTGGATCTTCTACTCTTAATCCACCCGCAATATTCACAAACACATCCTGCATTCCCATTCTGAGTCCACACTTCTTTTCTAAAACAGCCAATAACATGTTTAGTCGTTTACTGTCATATCCATTTGAATTACGCTGTGGAGTGCCGTAAACAGCCTGACTTACGAGGGCTTGAGTTTCAATTAAAAGCGGGCGCATTCCTTCTAAAGAAGCTGAAATAGAAATTCCACTTAAAGCCTCATCTCTTTGAGAAATTAAAACTTCAGAAGGATTACTTACCTCTCTTAAACCACCGGCCTGCATTTCATAAATACCGATTTCATTGGTAGAGCCAAAACGATTTTTAGTACTTCTTAAAATTCGATATACATGGTGACGATCGCCTTCAAATTGCAGAACAGTATCAACCATGTGTTCCAATAATTTAGGACCAGCTAGGGTTCCATCTTTTGTAATATGACCAATTAAAAAAACAGGTGTTCCGCTTTCCTTTGCATATCGAATGAGGTCGCCAGCTGTTTCCTTTACTTGTGAAATACTGCCAGGAGTTGAATCTATTAAATCACTTTGAAGCGTTTGAATAGAGTCAATGATTACCAAATCAGGCTCCAGTTGCTGTAGTGCTTTTCCAATTTTTTGGGTTGAAGTTTCCGTAAATAAATAACAATCTTCATTTTGAAATGCGATACGTTCGGCACGCATTTTTATCTGACGTTCACTTTCTTCCCCCGAAATATATAAAACCTTTCTTCCTTTAAATCTTAATGCCAGTTGAAGCATCAATGTAGATTTTCCAATACCAGGTTCACCACCAACAAGAATTACTGAACCGGGTACCAATCCACCACCTAAAACTCTTGATAGTTCGGTATCATCAATTGGAAATCTTTCTTCATTGCCTTTTTCTATTTCATTTAAAAGCAAGGGTTGTAAACTTCTTTTAACTTTTTCTGATTTCCAGGTGCTTTTATAATCGGGTTTGTCCTTGTGAATTACTTCTTCAACATAAGTATTCCATTCGCCGCAGGCGGGACATTTGCCGACCCATTTTGCAGAAGAAGCCCCGCAACTTTTACAGAAGAAAGTAGTAGATGTTTTTGCCATGAAAAGCGAAAATACAATGAAATTTTGGGATGTAGATTTTAAAAATGTAACAGACCCGGTAAATCAAAGTTAAACAGAACCTTTAAGCCATAAAGTAACAATGTCCAAAATAGTAATGAAACAAACATGAACAACTTAATTCTCCATTTATTGGGTTCAATAGTAGTTGCGATAATACTTCCAATGGGCATGGTAAGTACTAAAGGTGTTAAAAAAGCAACACCATACAATTCATACTCCTTTATTATTTTAACTATGATTCTTTTGGTTTTACTAAACTTAACCGGTTTGTTTTTTTTCGGAACAAATTTTCTAAAAACATGAACAATTAAATCCCATAAATACAGGCAGATAATCACGCCTACCATACCACCACCAACGGTTCCAATTAATACTTCTATTAAACTAAAACCTGAGGCCAGAGCTAAACCAAAACCAATAATAAATTTAACGGAACTCCATGCCATTACCAGTAAAATCTTCCAGAATATTTCCATGTATTTTTAGTCCTTTTTGGTTTGCTTTTTGGCTACCTTTTTATCACTAGTTTTTTTAGGAGTTTTAGGTTTTTCAGTTTGAACTTTTGGAGCATCTGTTGCCTTCTTATTTTGCTTTTTCGACTTAGTTTTTGTTTTCTTCTTTACTACAGGCTCTTCAAAATATGCTTTAATAGCCTGACGTACATTGCCATATTTCATCAAAAGCTCCTTAGCTTTTGTAAATGAAATTTTCAATTCATCCATAATCATACGTGCTCCCCTTTCTTCTAATTTGTGGTTACTCAACTGCATGTCAACCATTTTATTACCTTTCACTCTTCCTAATTTAATCATGATACTGGTACTAATCATGTTTAAACAGAGTTTTTGGGCCGTTCCGGCTTTCATACGTGTACTGCCTGTAACAAATTCCGGACCAACAATAATTTCAACCGGAAATTTTGACAATGAAGCAATAATACTTCCTTTATTACAAACAATACAAGCAGTTTCTAAACCATTTTTATTAGCAATTTCCAATGCAGCAGCAACATACGGAGTGCTTCCACTGGCAGCAATTCCAATTAAAAAATCCTTTTTTGATATTTTGTATGATTTTAAATCCTTCCATCCCTGAGTTTTTGAGTCTTCAGCAAACTCCACAGCCTTTCTTATCGCAGCATCCCCTCCTGCTATTAAACCAATAACCAATCCTTGAGGAACACCGAATGTTGGCGGGCATTCACTGGCATCAACAATACCTAAACGACCACTTGTACCGGCTCCAATATAAAATAAGCGTCCACCATTTTTGAGTTTTTCGGTAGCAGCATCTATTAATTTCTCAATTGATGGAATTGCCTTAGCCAATGCCAACGAAACAGTTTGATCTTCTTTATTGATATTCTTTAATAAACTACGGGTGTTCATCTTTTCTAAATTATTATAGTTTGAAGATGATTCAGTTGTGGATGTTGATTTAGTTTTATTCATGAGAGTATAGAAAGAAACATGAGTGGATTATATTTGTAAACTCACATCAAAAATATGTCAAATCAAATCAATAAATGGCAACCCCTTATCTACGCATTGTTATTATCTTTGGGTATTACCCTTGGAATGATACTAAAACCAGCAGGGAACATCATTTCAATTGGAGGCAATGAGGGAAAAATTAACGAATTGTTA
>JBIPMI010000260.1:0-4523 GCA_044369215.1 Bacteroidia bacterium
TACCCCTCACGCAGCGGTTGAAACATTTCGTTACTAAATGAAAATTGATGTAACTTGTACATGATTAATTTTTTTGTATCTATCAAATAGGCTAAATATTATTTCATTGTATGATTATTCCATTTTTGCTTATATAATGGATTTATTTATTCATGAGGATTTTAGAGGCAAAGGTTATTCCAAATAATTAATGAAATTTATTCTTGAATGTGAGCAGGATAAAAGAATATTTGATTACCTTCAAAGATGAGTTGATGTATAAAGAATTAGAAGAGGTTTTAAGTCATGTTGTTAATAGAAAACTTGGAACTTTAGGAATTTCATTCCATCGAAAGCCAATATCACTTTATGTCATCATCCAGATTTTTGCGACTTTGATGTTTGGGGAGGATATAATAGTCGGATTTTATCGGGGCATACCCATGGCGGAGAGGTTAAACCTCTTTTTTTTCGGCACCATTCTTTCCTGTGAAGAATAAAAAATATGCCGCTGGTTTAGTAGAATTAAGTCAGAATCGAACTTTATACATCAACAGAGCATTAGCCCATTTATGGCAAGTTCGATTGAATGTCAGACCAGAAATTACAATTTTTGAATTTGTGAAAGCCTAATAAGTAAACCCAGATTTTTTGTTTTCAGCCCTAAACAATTTTTGATTCAAAATTACGGTAAGATTGAATTCGAGCTGTATAAGGAGATCAAATAGTCTCCATTCAAAAAAAATCACATTAAAATGAAAGATTTCTCCTTTAATAAAACCTAAACAGCAGAACTTCTAATCCAGGAGTTTGATATATTATTGATGAATTGAATAAAATGATCTAAACTTTTTAACAAGGTAATGCTTTCACGTACTTCTAAATCACTTAAAAGAAACTGAGAACCTGTTAGCAGAATATGACTTTGATTCCAATTCTCACATAAGAAATTTACAAAATCTTGCTTGTTTAATTCAGGTTGAGAAGAAGTCATTAGAGTCAAAATATAATCAGGTTGTTTTTCGCTAAATGCAAACTTTAAGTCTTTCAAAGGAACTTCCTGACCTAGATAAATTACTTCATGTCCTCTTGAACGAATGACATAATTGGCAAATAACAAACCCAATGAATGTTTTTCGTTTTCAGGTAAAAACAACAAAAATTGTTTAGCTCCTTCGTTTAGTCTACCAATCTGACCATCAATAGCAACGTAAAGTTTTTGTTTGATGATATTGGTTACAAAATGCTCATGAGGAGGTTGAATTGACCCAACTTGCCATAGAATTCCAACTTCATTTAAAAATGGGAAAACAATTTTTAATAAAGTGAATTCTAATCCATATTGAATAATACTGGCCGATAATTGTTTATGAAATTCAATCTCGTTAAAGCTAAGCATAGCAGATGTTAAAGCTTTAATTTGATTGGTATGTTCAGAACTAAAATTGCTGAGTTTTAAAACCTGTTCGGTAATTTCTACTCCTGTCATCTTAGCAATTTCACTTATTTTAACACCATGATTATTTAAAACGCTGATGTTTAATAGTATTTTTAAATCAGCATCATCATAGTAACGAATATTGGTATCAGACCGTTTTGGTTTAATTATCCCATAACGCTGCTCCCACATCCTAAGGGTGTGTCCTTTGATTCCGGTTACTGCCTCAATATCTTTGATTGTAAAGGTTCCCAATTGATTGTTTGTTCTTTTTTCTTCTATTGTAAACATTGAGGTCTATGTTTTGTTTTAATAAGTAATGAACACAAATATACTCATTGCCGGCGGATCTGGATTAGTTGGTAGTCAATTGACAAAAATTCTGCAACAGTCAGGTTATCAGGTTAGTCACCTGAGCAGAAATCTTAAGAAATCCAAAATTCCAGCATTTTATTGGAACCCCGACAAAGGAGAAATTGATTTAAATTGTTTAAAAGATACTGATTGTATTATAAATTTGGCAGGAACAGGGGTTGCAGATGCCCGTTGGACAGAGGCTTATAAAAACGAAATTTTGAATAGCAGAGTTAATTCAACTCGATTACTTGCTAAAATTTTAAAGGAAAATGAGAATAATGTTAACCTGTTTTTAAGTGCTTCAGCAGTTGGTATTTATGGAAATGAAGCGCCATTGCTAACTTCTGAGGATGCTCCGGTTGCCAATACATTTTTAGCTGAAGTTTGTAGAATTTGGGAAGAAGAAGCGCTGAAAATTCAAAGTAATAAAATTAGACTTTGTGTTTTTAGAATAGGACTTGTTTTATCTGCTAAAGGTGGATTTTTAAAGGCAATTGCTACTCCAGCTAAATTTGGGTTTGGTACCTATTTTGCTGATGGAGCAATGATGAATCCTTGGATTCATATTGATGATTTGTGTGGCATGTTTTTACACGCAATAAAAAATAAAGAAGTTAAAGGCATTTATAACGCAGTTGCACCCAATCCTGAAACAAATAAAACACTGGTTTTATTAACGGCGAAAATACTTGGCCGACCGCAATTTCTGCCCGGTGTTCCTTCATTTTTATTGAATTTAATGATGGGAGAAATGGGGCCAATGTTGCTGGCTAATCAAAACATTAGTGCTGAAAGAATTTCTAATTCTGGATTTGAATTTAAATTTACCAGGGCCAAAAAGGCGATTGAAGATTTGTTAAATTGAAATATTTCATCAAAAAAATCACCTTAATTTTTTAGATTTTTTAAAAAAAAATAATTTTTTTAGACTAGTTCTAATTTTTGACCAAAGTCAATAAAAATATTGATTTTGGTCAATTATCCTTGTTGATTTTCCATTCATAGAATTCCCATTGTCATTTGATAACTCATTGTAACTAATTGATTACCTGAATGTATTTTAGGGTAACCTTAAATTTTCATTCATATTTTGGAAATATTTAGTTCCATTTTATATTGAGTTATCAAATAAATAATTAAATGTTAAGAGTAGCAGTAATTGAGGACAATGAATTCTGGAGATACCTCATCCAGAATCGTTTAGAACGTTCCGGCTCATTTAAGGTAGTTGCGAATTGTTCCATTGGTAAAGAGTTTTTTGCCAATTTTAAATCGATGGGAGAAATTGATTTGGTAATTTTAGATTTAGATCTACCCGGAGATAATGGATTTGAGGTGGCCGACAAAATGAAAAGTTGTTTTCCCAGCATTCCTGTAGTTGTGTTTTCTTCTTTTGTAAAACACAGTATTCAGGCTGCATTTTACAGTTTGGGAGTCATGGCGGTTTTATCGAAAAATCTAATTAATTCTTTAGATGAAGAGCTTTTAATTGCTCTTGGAAAAGGTAACGAGGATTATTATGACCACAGCCAATTATCAAGAGAAGACTTAAAACTTTTACTTGGAATATGCGAAGGTAAAACCAATAAAGAGTTGGCTACCGCATTTTTTAAAGAAGAAGCAACAGTCGAATACCGTTGTCGTGCGCTCGCCGGCAAAGTTAAAATCAAAAATAAACGAAATAGCTTTATAGCATTTGCTATTAAATATGGATTCTGGTATCCTGAAAAGAATAATTTTTAACCTATCAAACAAATTGTACTATCTGTAAAACCAAATGACTTGTTAGGGGTTTGAAACTACATGATTCAACCTTTACATATATTTTGGTTCAGAAGAGATTTGAGATTGGAAGACAATGCAGGCCTGTTTTATGCATTAAAAAATGGCCAGTCTGTTCTTCCGGTTTTTATTTTTGATGAAGATATTCTCAGTAAACTACCTTCAAAAAAGGATGCTCGTTTACATTTTATACATCAATCTTTAGCGGAATTAAAAAAAGAGTTAAATGAATTAGGTTCAGATTTATTAGTAAAAGTTGGTAAGCCATTAGAGGTTTGGAAAGAAATAAATCAGGATTATAATATTAGTTCACTCAGGTTTAATCACGATTATGAGCCTTATGCCATCAAAAGAGATGAAGAAGTTCAGGCTTTTTTTGAATCAAAAGGTGTTGTTGTTAAATCGTATAAAGACCAATGTGTATTCGAGAAGAATGAAGTTGTAAAAGATGATGGAAAGCCCTATACGGTTTTTACTCCATTTTCAAAAAAGTGGAAGGCAAAATTGAATGAGTTTTATTTAAGGTCATATCCTTCTGAAAATTTTAAAAATCATTTTTTCAAAGCATCTCAATCATTTGATTTTCCATCGATAGAACAACTGGGTTTTGAAAAAAGTGAAATCGAATTTCCATCAAAAATTGTGGCATCAAAAATTATAAGTGATTATGGCGCCAACAGAGATTTTCCTGCAATTGCCGGAACTTCTAAGCTGGGAATTCATTTTAGATTTGGAACAATTAGTATCAGAGAAAAAGCAAGAAAGGCAATTTCTTTAAGTGAAGTTTATTTAAACGAACTGATTTGGCGTGACTTTTATATGCAGATTTTATGGCATTTTCCTTATGTGGTAAATGGTCCATTTAAGTCGAATTACTCTTTAATAGAATGGCGAAACAATGAAGCGGAATTTGAAAAATGGAAAAATGGGGAAACAGGCTATCCTATTGTAGATGCCGGAATGCGTG
>JBIPMI010000027.1:0-14576 GCA_044369215.1 Bacteroidia bacterium
AGATGGTATTACCTCGAATACAATAGCAGATACAATAACAATAGTTTTACATGACAAGACTAATTATGATAGTGTTTATGCCGTAACCGCTACAATTAGCACTAGTGGATTAGCGAGTGTAACTCTGCCTTCAATTTATACAGGGAATGCATATTATATAGCAATTAAACATAGAAATTCCTTAGAAACTTGGACAGCAGATACGGTTGTAATTTCATCGACAACAAACTATGATTTTACAGATGATGCGTTAAAAGCTTATGGAACAAATTTGATTGATTTAGGTTCAGGCGTATTTGGAATTTATTCTGGAGATATCAATCAAGATGGATCTATAGATTTTCTTGATTATCCTGATTTGGATGTAGGTTCAATCAATGGTGATTTAGGATATTTGGTTACGGATTTAAATGGAGATGCTTCTGTAGATTTTCTTGATTATCCTTTAATTGATTTAAATTCTATCAACGGTATTGTCTTAATGAGACCTTAATACTATTTAAATTCTACCAATACAATAAAAGGCAGCCATTGGCCGCCTTTTATTGTATAATTCCATCTTAAATTAAATCAACTGTTTACTATGTGCTTTTGTATCTACTTTCTCAATAATATTTGAAAGTTTTCCTTTTTCATCAATAACAAAAGTGGTTCTTAAAATGCCCATGTATTTTTTGCCATACATGCTTTTTTCTCCCCAAACACCATAAGCTTCAGCAACTGCATGATCTTCATCTGCAAGCAATGAAAATGGAAGTTCGTGTTTGTCGATAAACTTTTGGTGTTTCTTTTCGTTATCAGGACTTACTCCTAAAATTTCAAATCCTTTGCTTAAAAAACTCTGGTAATTGTCTCTTAAATCGCAAGCCTCAGCTGTGCATCCAGGGGTATCATCTTTAGGATAAAAATATAAAACTAGATTTTTTCCTTTGAAATCTTTTAATGAAACCAATTCTCCTTTTTCATTCTTACAAGAAAAGTTAGGAGCTTTATCGCCTATATTTAATTTTATTGTCATACCAAATAAACCTACTAATTAAAGTTTTGTTTTACCAATCTAGTTGCCAGGTTTTTTCAAACTTGTTTCCTTTTTTATCAACTAGTTTTATACTCCAGTTAGCTTGGGTATTATTTAAAAGGCCATTTGACTTTTCTCTGTAATAAACTTCGTCAAAAGTGTAAATCAATAAATCATTTTTAGCATCATAATCGCCAAGAACCCAATTGTTGTTTAAGTATAAATCATAATTTGCTATTCCCGAAAACTGATCATCTATTCTAATTCTAATTGATGTTGTATCTCTTGCATTCAGTAAATTCGCGGTTGGTGAAATACTATCGGCTGCGACTGTATAATTACCAAAGCTTCCAATTTCTCCTTTTACCCGGTTATTATAAAATTTCCCACCTGCATAACTTAGTTTGCCGGCTTTGTTTACACTTGCCAGACATAAATATTTTGAGTCACTAAATGAAAAATCCGTTACATCAATTTCAATGCTCAAACTTTTGTGGATTGGTGTTAAATTCTGATGTACTTTGTAAACAGGCGAGAAAGTGTTTTTTACTGATTCCGTTTTATAACAGTCCAAATATATACTGTCATAAAAATCTCCGGGTTCCGATTCAATTTTAAATCCGGGGAAACTGAATTTGTTCTTGACATTTGGCTTCCACAATGGTTTGGATTGGATAGATTGGAAATACTTTTCCTTTTCAGAATTCAACTCAGGTTCTCCGGTTTTTACATACATCATTACATAGGTATAGTTATCATTAATATCTCCTACATAAACAATAATTGAATCGAGGTGATTAGGCTTTAAATAAAATTTCCCTTTCTGCTTGTTTGTTTCAATCATACTAAATGTATTTCCATCATCTTTGAAACACTTTTGTATTCTTTGTTGATTGAGTTTATACCATGGGTAATCGATATGTTGGTTGATGTATTTACTTTCACTAAAAGCAAAACGCTTTAGCTTAAAACCAAATATTTTTCTGTTTTGATGAATTAAACCGTAGTCATATAAACCTTTTTCATCTCTTGTTTGATGGATATAATCATAACCTACAATACCTAAGCCATATTGTTCAGGAGGAAGTTGAATAGTATCTTCATAAACCAGAAGTTTGTGATACAAATAAACGCTATCTCTTAAATACAATTTCTTTTGCTGAATTGGGATACGTTTTTGCAACAACAATCCTTCAGGAACAAACTGGTAAAAATGAACAACAGAAAGAAATGGTTTTAAAGTATCATTCGGTAACATTCCAAACAATCCCGGATTCCAGATTTCTTCAGTTCTTGTTTCTCTGATTTCAAAATGTAAATGAGGTCCGGTAGAGCCGCCACTATTACCAGATAGACCAATTGTATCACCTTTTTTCACCCAGATAAATGCTTGTTTAAAAACAGTATCAAATGCAAATTTTTGTTGTTTGTATTGATACTTATTTATCCAATCGGCTATTGCTCCTTTGTAGCATTGTAAATGGCCATAAACAGTTGTAAAACCATTTGGATGGTCAATATAAATTGCTTTACCATAACCATTCGATGCAATTTTAATTCTGGAAATATAACCATCTGCAACAGCATAAACCGGAAGCCCTTCTTTTTCTTGTGTTTTTAAATCTACTCCACTATGAAAATGATTGTCTCTCATAGCCCCAAATGGAGAAACAAAGTGAGGCAATGAATCCATCGGATACCTGAAATAAGGTTTATAATCGCCCTGTGCATTTGCTTGAATTCTTAAAACAAAAAGCAAGAATAAAAGCACACTTTTTAATATGCTGAATTTGTATGGTTTGTTGATGTTTATTTTCAATTTATTTTACCTCGCAATGCAACATTTTTTTATCACCAATAAATCCTTCTAGTTTGTCTCCAATCTTGACTGCACCTACACCAGCTGGTGTTCCCGTATAAATTAAATCACCAACTTTTAAAGTGAAATATTGAGAGATAAAACTTACAATTTTGTCGAAAGAAAATATCATATCATTAGAATTTCCATTTTGCACCAATTCTCCATTTTTTAAAAGTGAAAATTGTATTGGATTTTGTAAGTCTTTATGGTTTGAAAATTCACCAATAGGAGCAGAACCATCAAAAGCTTTTGCTAATTCCCAGGGTAATCCTTTTTGTTTTAATTGTGCTTGTAAATCTCTGGCTGTAAAGTCAATTCCAAAACCAATTTCAGAATAATAATTTGAAGCAAATTTCTCCTGAATTTTCTTTCCCATTTTACTGATTTTTATAACAAGTTCAGCTTCATAATGAACATCATTACTAAAATCAGGTAGGTAAAAATCTTCACCATTTTTTAATAATGCGGTATCGGGTTTACTAAAGATTACAGGATTTTCGGGTACTGCATTTCCTAATTCCTTGGCATGTTCACTATAATTTCTTCCTACACAGAATATTTTCATTTTCTTTTTTTCTGAAACTAAAATCGGGCAGCCAAATTTTGATTGCCTGATTTTTAAATTAATTATTTTTACTTAATTCCTCTTTCACAAATTTCATTAATTCGTGAATATAAGCGGTGCTAAAGTTAAATTCAATTCCTGCTGTTTGATAGATTTCTCCAATTGTTTTTGAGTATCCTAAACTTAAAGCAGCTTTGTATTGAGCTAATGTTTTTTCTTTATTGTTCAGAAAGTTTCTCCAAACAGCCAATGCACCTAATTGTGCAATTCCATACTCAATATAATAAAACGGAACTTCAAACAAGTGTAATTGTTTCTGCCACGAAATGGTTCTGAAATGCTCAAATCCTATCCAATCAACCATTCCTGTTCCAAATTCATCACTTAGTTCAATCCAATATTTTTTACGCTCTGCTGCTGTATGTGTTGGGTTGGTATAAATCCAATGTTGGAATTTATCAATAATAGCAATCCATGGTAGAATTTTAATGATACCTTCTAAATGCTCTTCTTTTGCTCTTTTGAAATCTTCTTTATTAGGATAGAATTCATCTTGTCCTTCATAACTCAATAATTCCATACTCATACTTGCCAGTTCTGCAACTTCACTCGGACAGTTTTTAAAAGCAGCTAATTCAAGGTCTTTGCTTAAAAAAGAATGAACAGCATGTCCACCTTCATGTACCATTGTTTCAACATCTCTTGTACTACTTGCAGCATTCATAAAAATAAAAGGTACACTTGTTTCTGCCATTGGGTAATTATAACCACCGGGCGCTTTTCCTTTTCTGCTTTCCAAATCAAGCCTGTCCATATCATCCATGGTTTGAATGGACCAGGCAAAATAGTCATCAACTTTTTTAAAGCAAGTAATCGTTTTTTCCAATAAATCAACACCACTTGTAAATGGTTCCAAAGCAGGTCTGTTTTGCGTATCAACTTCAGTGTCCCAAGGTTTTAATGAATGTCCCAATTCTTTAACTCTTTTTTCATTAAATTCTTTTACCAAAGGCATTACTTCTTTTTGAATTGCTTCATGAAAAGCATAACAATCTTCTGGTTTATAATCAAAGCGACCTAATTCTGCGAATTTGTAATCTCTGTAGTTTTTAAAACCGGCGTTTACAGCAATTTGATGCCTTAATGCAATAAGTTTATCAAACAAATTATCTAATTCATCTGCATGCGAAAACCTTTTTTCCTGAATGGTTTTGAACGCATTTTCTCTAACAGTTCTATCAGGATTTTTCAGGTAATTCGATGCTTGTTGTAGTGTCAGTTCTTTTCCATCTAGTTCAATGGTCATACTTCCAACTATTGAACCATATTTTTGAGATTCTGTAGCAACTTCAGCCATTAAAGGAATGTTTTTCTCACTAAAAATTTCAATTTCCTTTTTAATGCTTCTTAAATAAACGAAGTATTTTTCTTCATTTAATTGATTTAAAAATTCGCTATTGATTAGCTTTTTATTCAACGAATCACTGTAAGGTGCCGTTTGAGGTTCAATTTCATTAACGAAAAATAAATAAGCTTCTTCCAATTCTTTAGCTGTGGTATCACAAGTCATTTTAACATATCTCCAGGCTAAATCTTCGCTCAAAAATGCATCCAATTCACTGCGGTCTTTCAACCAATCTTCAAGTTCTTTAACAGAATTTATTTCTCTGTTTTGAAGACTTTCAAAATAAGGTTGAATGACATCCCATGAAGTCACTTTGATTTTATTGGGTAAAAAACGTCTTTTTATTATTGTAATCATACTTTTAGAATTAAACTCAAATGTATATTCTTCTTTTAGAAACTTAGTGTTTTTTACTTAAGATTTTTGTCAATCTTTCTAATGTAAATTTATATTTTATTGAGATATATCATTTTTTTCTTTGCTCAGTCGATTCACTTTTGGGAACCAAATAAAACCAAACCAAATCATCTCATTTTTAAAATGGGATATTTAAAGACCAAAAAATGAGAACTATTATAGAACCATTTAGAATTAAATCGGTGGAGCCTATTAAAATGTCTACCCGAGAAGAAAGATTAGTGTACCTTGAAAATGCACATTACAATTTATTTTCTTTGGATTCTGAAAATGTATTGATTGATTTGTTAACCGATAGTGGAACCAGTAGCATGAGTGCGAACCAGTGGGCTGCTATTATGAAAGGTGATGAATCTTATGCAGGAAGTCCTTCTTTTCATCGATTTGAAAAAGCTGTTCATCACTTAATGCCTTTTAGCCATATTATCCCAACGCATCAGGGAAGAGCTGCTGAGAAAATTTTATTTTCTGCTATTGGTGGTCCGGGGAAATATATTTTAAACAATACTCATTTTGATACTACTCGCGCCAACATTGAATATTCAGGTGCAATTGGTGTAGATTTAGTGATTGAGGAAGGAAAAAATCCTAAGAGTGAACATCCTTTTAAAGGAAATATGGATATTGAAAAATTGGAGTCATTTATTAGGGAGAAAGGTGCCGAAAATATTCCTTTATGTATGATTACTATTACCAATAATTCAGGTGGTGGTCAACCGGTTTCTATGGACAATATCAAACAAACCAAAAACATCTGTATGAAATATGGTATTCCATTGTTTATAGATGCTTGCCGGTTTGCTGAAAATGCCTATTTCATTAAAATGCGCGAGCCCGGTTTCGAAAATCACAGCATTGAATCAATTGTTCAGGAAATATTTTCTTATGCTGATGGATGCACAATGAGCGCTAAAAAGGATGCTTTAGTTAATATTGGCGGTTGGTTGGCAATGAATAATGATGATTGGGCCTTAACATGTAGAAATTTATTAATTCTTACTGAAGGTTTTCCTACTTATGGCGGCTTAGCAGGAAGAGATTTAGATGCAATTGCTACCGGTTTAGAGGAAGTTGTTCATGAAGATTATTTACATTACAGAATTATTTCTACCCAATATCTGGGCGACCATTTAACAAAAGCCGGAATTCCAATCATGCGCCCGGTTGGTGGTCACGCCGTTTATATTGATGCAAGGGCCATGTTACCTCATATTCAACCATTACAATATCCGGGTCAGTCTTTGGCTTGTGAAATGTATTTACATGCAGGTATTAGAGCTTGTGAAATTGGAACAGTCATGTTTGGTTTACAGGCAGATGGTGTTACAGAAATTCCTGCTTCGATGGATTTGGTTAGATTAGCGATTCCAAGAAGAGTTTATACCCAATCTCATATTGATTATGTAATTGAAACTTTGGTTGAAATCAATGAAAATAAGAATTCTTTAAAAGGAATGAAAATTAACTGGCAGCCCAAACAATTACGCCATTTTAGCGCAAGATTCAGTTATATCAATTCGGATGAAATAAGAAAGAAAACAATTATTGATTAGTATTAGTATTTAGATTTTTAAAGCGGGTTCTCTTTGAATCAGGTTTTTTGAATTTAATCCGATTGTTGTAAATATTTAAGCACGAATTATCGTGTTTTATGGATTGTTTAAATAATTATTCTTGAGCAAATTGCAATTCCTTAGAATTGTAGCCCTCTTCTATTACTGTCTTTTTAGATAGTTAAAGCCAAGTTATTTCCTATTAACCTCAATTTATTGATAAAATAGGAATAACTGTTTTTAATTTCAAATTAAGGTAACAATCCATTTTCATAAGCAAAACTGATTAACTGAACCCTGTTTTTTAAGTCGAGTTTGATTAATAAATTTCTGATATAGGTTTCAATAGATCTTGGTGAAAAGTTTAATGCTTCTGCAATCTCTTCAGTTTGAATCCCTTTAGCTAGTAATTTGATGATTTGTAAGTCTCTGTCGCTAAATATAAGTTTAGGATAATCAAATTTTGTGTTTTCCTGAATTTCAGTTCTGAAAATTTTATCGAAAGCCAATTCTCCACTAAGACAAATGTTTATTGCCGGTAATAAACATACTTTAATTTTAGATGAAAATCCGTTGGCCCCAAGTTTAAATAGTTGCTCAGATAAATTATCTGAATTAAAAGAGCTGATCATTAAAACCTTTTGATTGGAATCCATTTGTTTGATGGCAGCTAAGGTCTCGAAGCCATCCATTACAGGCATGAATAAATCCAATAATATTAAATCGAATTTTTTTCTTTGCAGCACATTTAAAGCTAATTTTCCATTTGTAGCCCTCGAATTAAGATCCAATTCAGGGCTTGATTTTAAAGCCGATTCTATATAATAAGCTTCAGTTGGGGTATCTTCAACTAATAAAATTTTTTTCTGTTTCACTTCGCAAACTAAAACGTATTAAGCTATTTTTTGTTTTGATTATAATTAGCTTTTTGTCTGATTTTTCTTAAAAATTTAGTTTTGGTGAAAAGTTAAGGCATAAAAAAAACATAAACAAATTGTCTATGTGTTTTTGTATTCTTTAGATAAATTTATTCTGAATCTTTTACTTTTTTAGCTGCTGTCTTTTTAGCTGCAGTTTTTTTAGCTGGAGTTTTCTTTGGTTTTTCTTCAATAACTTCTTCAGCAACGATTTCTTTTACTTCTTCGGATTTTTCAACCTCAGCAGTTTCTTCGTCTTTTTTGCCTAATGTGTTAAAGTCTAATACTGATTTTAAAGCATGAAACCAATTCATTAATTTTTTGATGTCACTGTCATAAACTCTCTCGCTATCTAATTGTATGCATTCAATTAAAAAAGTTCTGATTTTTTTAATGTCTTCTTTTGCTTCCGGTAAATTACTTGAATTGTTTAAATTGATAAAAACATCAGATAAATGCATATCTCCTTCTAATGTATATATGGAAATATCTTCTAAAACAGAAACTTTATCATGAAAACCTGTTGCGAATTTTCTACCTGTACCTATTGTCTCAACAATTAAACCATTCTTGCTTCTGCCTGTAACATGGTGTAAACCACTCATACCAGAAATTGCTACAACGTCTTTTAATTCCATTTTTTAATTTTTTAAGGAGGGCAAATGTAGAAAAAAAATGTAAGACTCGTTTATAATCCTTGGCTTAACGGAAAAATGTTTTTTTTGCTTTACAATCAGCTGTTTGCAAAATTTGATTAGATACAGTTGTATAAAATAATTAAAAAATCGTTGAAAAAGAGTCACAATTCAATCCAAATAATATTTTTGCACCCGTTTTGAAAAAAGTACTCATTTTCTGCTTTTACCTGATTTCAATTTTTGGCTTGAATGCGCAGCAAGTTATCAATATTGAAACCAAACGTTATGATACCCGTGATTCCTCTTGGCATGGAGATATTGAGTTCAATTTTAACTATATTCAAAACAGAAATACCGTTGTTAATTTTGGGAATAAACTCAATTTTATTCTTAAAAGAGATGTCAATACTTACTTATTACTTTCTGAGTTTAACTTCCTTCAATCAAATAGTAAAAACCTCGATTATGCCAGCTATCAGCATTTCAGATTTAAGCGAGAATTAAAGCCCTGGTTAAGCGGAGAGGCTTTTGCTCAAACGCAGTTTAATCAGCAAATTGGCTTAAACTTTAGAGGATTATTAGGTGCGGGACCAAGATTTCGTTTGTTTTTTGAAGATAGTATGAAAATGTTTTTAGGCCCGATGTGGATGTACGAGTATGAAAGCACAACAGATACAGAGGCCAAAAATGTGCACAATCGTTTGAGTTTGTATCTATCATTTTTATACTTTAAAACCAGAAATTTCAATTTTGATTTGGTAGCTTATTACCAGCCGGATTTGATTGATTTCTCGAATTTTAGATTCTCCTCAGAAGCCAAAATGGAAATGCATTTTACGAATCATCTGAGTTTTCGATTTAGTATAAGTCAGAATTATAATTCCATTCCTCCTCCCAATATTCCAAAGAATATTGCGAATGTCAGGAATGCCTTTGTCTACAAGTTTTAGTAATCTTGTCTATAAAGGTCTGTTTTCTCCTAATTCTTCAATTAATCAGTCAATCCCGACTCTTTTACCAGTTTTTTAATATTCAATTTTTGTTTGATTTTCAAATCTTTTGAAAAGCTTCAATCAAAGCTGTTTTAAAGAGTTGTTTAATCAGTCTTAAAGCCTATTTTTGCCCAAAATCTTGTATTATGGAGAGCATTGAAAAATATACACCTAAGCACAAAATAAGAGTAGTAACTGCGGCAAGTCTATTCGACGGCCACGACGCAGCTATCAATATTATGCGCAGAATTATTCAGGCTAGTGGTGCTGAGGTAATTCATCTTGGGCATGATAGAAGTGCTGAAGAAGTTGTGAATACTGCAATTCAGGAAGATGCCAATGCAATTGCCATGACAAGTTACCAGGGCGGACACGTTGAGTATTTTAAATACATGTACGATTTGCTCAAAGAAAGAGGTTGCGAACACATCCGCATTTTTGGTGGTGGAGGTGGAACCATTTTGCCTGAAGAAATTGCTGAATTACATGCCTATGGAATTACTCGTTTATACCATCCTGATGATGGCAGAAGTATGGGTTTACAAGGTATGATTAATGACATGCTTGAAAAGTGTGATTTTCCAACAGGACAAAATCTAAACGGTGAAGCAACTCACTTAAAAGATAAAGATTGGAAATCTATAGCAAGACTTATTTCAGCCGCTGAAAACAATCCTGAGGTTTTTGCGAATATGCATAAAACTATTCTTGATTCGGCTGCAGTTTCGCATGTTCCCGTACTTGGAATTACAGGTACCGGTGGAGCTGGAAAATCATCTTTGGTTGATGAATTGGTTCGTAGGTTTTTGTTTGATTTTAAAAATAAAACCATCGGTATTATTTCAGTAGATCCAAGTAAAAGAAAAACAGGTGGTGCTTTGTTGGGTGATAGAATTCGCATGAACTCTATCAAAAACAACAGAGTTTATATGCGTTCATTGGCAACACGTCAGAGTAATCTGGCTTTGTCGAAACACGTAAAAGAAGCAGTTGATATCATGAAAGCTGCTGCATTCGATTTAATTATTCTTGAAACTTCTGGTATCGGACAAAGTGATACAGAAATCATGGACCATTCAGATGTGGCATTGTATGTAATGACTCCTGAATATGGTGCAGCAACTCAATTAGAAAAAATTGATATGCTCGATTTTGCTGATATCATCGCCATCAATAAATTCGATAAAAAGGGTTCTTTGGATGCATTGAGAGATGTGAAAAAGCAATTCCAGAGAAATCATCAGTTGTTTGATATCAATCCGGAGGAAATGCCGGTTTATGGTACTATTGCTTCTCAGTTCAACGACCCTGGAATGAATCGTTTGTATAAAGCGGTGATGGAAATCATTAAGGATAAAACCAATGCTGATTTACAAACAACCTATGAGATTACAGATGAAATGAGTGAGAAGATTTTCATCATTCCACCTGCTCGTACCCGTTATTTATCTGAAATTTCAGAAAACAACAGGAGCTACGATAAATGGGTTAACAAACAAGTTGAGATTGCTGATAAATTATATAGTTTAAAATCATCAATAGAAGTAATTAAATCCGGGAAATTAGAAGACAAAGACAGATTGGTGAAGAGCTTAGAAGAAGCATATCATGATATTGAATTAGACCTTGATCCTAGAAATAAAATCATTTTAAATACCTGGGAAGAAAAGAAGAAATTGTTCAGAGATGAATATTATATCTTCAAAGTACGTGATAAAGAAATCAAAATAAAAACACATAGCGAATCATTGTCTCATACCATGATTCCTAAAGTAGCAGTTCCAAAGTTTAAAGGTTGGGGTGATATTTTGCAATGGTCATTGCAAGAAAACTTCCCTGGAGAATTTCCATATACTGCCGGAATTTATCCTTTTAAACGTGAAGGTGAAGACCCAACCAGAATGTTCGCTGGTGAAGGTGGTCCTGAAAGAACTAACAAACGTTTCCATTATGTAAGTTTAGGAATGCCAGCTGCTCGTTTAAGTACAGCTTTCGATTCGGTTACTTTGTATGGAAATGACCCTGACCACAGACCTGATATTTACGGAAAAATTGGTAATTCAGGTGTAAGTGTTTGGAGTTTGGATGCTGCAAAAAAATTATACTCTGGATTTAATTTGGCTGATCCTAAAACATCAGTTTCAATGACGATTAATGGTCCTGCAGCCATTATTTGTGCTTTCTTTATGAATGCTGCAATCGACCAACAATGTGAGCTTTATATCAAAAAGAATGGCTTAGAAGAAGAAATCAACCAAAAGATTGATGATATTTATAAAGCCAAAGGAACACCACGTCCAAGATACAATGAAACTTTACCAGAAGGAAACGATGGTTTAGGATTGATGTTATTGGGTGTTACTGGTGATATGGTTTTACCAGCAGATGTTTACCAATCGATTAAAGTAGCAACTTTAAAACAAGTAAGAGGTACTGTTCAAGCTGATATTTTAAAAGAAGACCAGGCTCAAAATACATGTATTTTCAGTACTGAATTCTCATTGAGAGTAATGGGTGATGTACAGCAGTATTTTATAGATAATGGTGTTAGAAATTTCTACTCCGTTTCAATCAGTGGATACCATATTGCAGAAGCAGGAGCCAATCCGATAACTCAATTGGCATTAACACTTTCAAACGGCTTCACTTTTGTAGAATATTACTTAAGTCGTGGCATGAACATCGACGATTTTGCTCCGAATTTATCTTTCTTCTTTTCAAATGGTATCGACCCTGAATATTCAGTAATTGGTAGAGTATCAAGAAGAATTTGGGCAAAAGCAATGAAGTTAAAATATGGTGGGAATGAAAGAAGTCAGATGTTGAAATACCATATTCAAACATCAGGACGCTCATTACATGCACAGGAAATTGATTTCAACGATATCAGAACAACTTTACAAGCATTGTATGCTATTTATGATAACTGTAATTCATTGCATACAAATGCTTATGATGAAGCTATCACAACTCCTACAGAAGAATCTGTAAGAAGAGCAATGGCTATTCAATTAATCATTAACAGAGAATTGGGATTGGCTAAAAATGAAAATCCACTACAAGGATCATTTATCATAGAAGAGTTAACAGATTTAGTTGAAGAAGCAGTATTGTCTGAGTTCGATAGAATTACCGAAAGGGGAGGAGTTTTAGGTGCCATGGAAACTATGTACCAAAGAACTAAAATTCAGGAAGAAAGTTTGTATTACGAAATGCAAAAACATACTGGAGAATTCCCAATTATCGGAGTAAATACTTTCTTATCAAGTAAAGGTTCACCAACAGTTTTACCTAAGGAAGTAATACGTTCAACTACTGAAGAAAAAGAATACCAGATAGAAATGTTGAATGTGCTGAAAAAAGTGAATGAAGACAAAGGAAAAGAAATGCTTCATAAATTGCAGCGCAAGGCCATTTTGAATCAGAATATTTTTGAGGAATTGATGGATACGGTAAAATATTGTTCATTAGGACAAATCACCGCAGCATTATTCGAAGTAGGAGGACAATACCGTCGTAACATGTAATTTTCAACGCGTTCACCGTTTTCTCCGTTCCGCGTGTACACTGCGTTCGTTGTATCACTGCGATTCATCGCAGTGCACTCGCAGTGTACACGCAGTGCACTCGCAGTGTACACGCAGTGCACTCGCAGTTTACACGCAGTGCAAACGCGGTTAAACGTGATGTTCATATTGACACTAATTTAAATAAATAATGAAATTCAATCTTAGCACCAACCTAGGCAAGTTCAGATTAATTGCCCTATTAGAAGGGATATCTTTTATTGTTTTGGTATTTATAGCCATGCCATTAAAGTATGGTTATGATATGCCATTGTTTGTTAAATATTTTGGTTGGGCACATGGAGTTTTATTTGTGCTTTACATGATTTTATTATTGCAATGTTCTATTGAATATTCATGGAAAATCAGCAAAATTCTAATGGCATTTTTTGCAAGTCTATTGCCATTTGGTACATTTTATTTAGAAAAGAAACTTCAAAAGGAATCGGTATAATTTAGGCTGAAGGTAATTCTACTACAAAAGTGCTTCCTAATCCGGATTCACTATGTACAATTAGTTTACCATTGTTTTGGATAATAAAGTCGCGTGAAATCATTAATCCAATTCCATTTCCTTTTTCACCAATAGTTCCTAGCTTTGATTTACTTGTATCTCCTTGGTTGATAATTTCCAACTCTTTTGGATTCATACCTGTACCAAAATCTTTGATACTAATAGCACAAATATTATGATGAAGATTTGATTCAATAATAATTTTAGCTTCACTAAAACTAAATTTAATTGCATTATTAATAAATTGAAATACTGAAGCGAGTTTTATTAAAGAATTTATTTTAATAGAATCATTAACTTCTGAATATGTAGAATTACTTAATCTTTGATATGGCCATTTTTCTTCTGCAAAACAAATAGTTGTATTGAAAAGTATAAACAATACAGTTATAAATTTAAACCAGATGATTTTTATTTTAATTGAGGTCAAAATTCCTTTTTTTTGATTTTTTAAATATAACTACTCAGGATGCAATGCAATACATAAAGGAATATCTTCATCAAATTGCATTATTAATTTAAGTGCAATTGATGGCAATTTTTAATAAAAACCAAGATAATAGACTAATTGATATTAATACCTTTTGGTTAAGCTAAAATCCAATTGAATTTAAATTCAGTTTCCGGAATTTTCATTCTTTCAGAAAGTTTGGCTAATCTATCAGGAAGATTCACTAAATAATCACGAGCTTTTTCTCCGTTTTCGTTGAGACCTCTAATGTTCTCGATTTCCCATTCATCTACTAAACTTCTTAAAATATCAACATAGTCGGTAGCTGTATATACGCCTATACGCTGGGCACAGTCTGAAAAGCTTGAAAACGAATTAACTTTATCACCTAGTTCTCTCAAATATTGAGCTGGCATAGCAATCTTTTTTCTCATCATATCTTCAAAAGCCAACATCATTTCATTTGGGTCAATTTCAAATATTTTAGAAACAAAGTTTTTATAAGCTCTGGCATGTCTGGCTTCATCAGCAGCAACAAGTCCGCAAAGTTTTGATAAAATAGTATTACCTTGTTGTTTTGCTAAACTAGCAACTCTTCTATGCGAGATGTTCGTAGCTAATTCCTGGAATGAAGTATATATAAAGTTTCTATATGGATCATCTGATGCACCATTGTCAA
>JBIPMI010000028.1:0-14484 GCA_044369215.1 Bacteroidia bacterium
TTTGTTTGATGGCTTGAAACTTCATTCTTATACCATTAAAGGCAATTATGTTTTTCTTTCAGCACACCCATCTTGTTTAAATGGATTGATAAGAAATTGGCAGGAAGGAAATCTTTTACAAAAATCAGAACGGTTTAAAGATTTTAGAGAAAAAATGGTTGGTCAGAGTAATTTGGAGTTATTTATAAATGCTGATGTTGCACCCAAATACGCCTTAAATTTTGTTAATGAAACCTGGAATGGAATTCTTACCAGAAATATGGGAACCTTCAGAAAAGCTGGTTACTTAGCTATGCAATTTGGTGGAAGTACTGATAAAACATTTGCAAGTCAGTTTACAATTGAATTCAATACCGGAAAAACAGATAAGACAGAAAAAATATGGGAAATTCCATTAGACACAATCATGGAAATGAATCCGGTTTCTGTTTATTCAAGCAAAATTGGTGAACAGGTTTTATTGGTAATGGATAAAAAACACCAATTATATTCAATCTCAAAATCGGGCATGGTGCTTTGGAAATACCAGGTTGATGATGAATTGGTTTCAGGTATTAAAGAAGTGGATATCTATAAAAATGGTCGGGTTCAATATGTTTTTAATACGATTCATAATATTCATATTGTTGACGAAAGCGGAAAAGCAATTCAAGGCTGGCCTGCATGGATCCCAACATCTACTATATATCCTGTGAGCATAATTGAATTAAATGAAGAAAAGCAATTAGGATTTTTTACGGTAGGAAAGTTTTATAAATTAAGTGCTTACAATTCACAGGCAAGGTTTTTACCGGTTTGGAATCCAATGTCAATTTACCCAAACATCGTTTCAGAATTATATCCGGTTAAACTTTCAGGAATTAAACAAGCTTGGGCATTAAATGAAAAAGGAAAATTAAGTGGATTTGACCTTTCTGGTAAAGTTTTAAATTCATTGTTTAAAGACTCCGTTTATACTTGGAGAAATATCCTGATAAATCAATTAGATACTGGTAGTTTACAGATTTTTGCTTCTGATAGTAATATAGTTTATTTAATCAATTATTATACAAATAAACCTGTCGAAATTAAACAGATTTACAAGTCGAAATCAGAAATTTTAAAGCTAAATTATTATCAAGATAAAACTACCGGCTTGATTCAAATAAAGATGTTCAATGAAACTCAAATTGTTGACACAAAAGGGAAGGCAGTTTATAGCAAATTAGAACCGGATACAATAATTAGCAACAAACACTGGGAGCCTTTTAATAATCAGATTAAATCAATTTGGTACAATAATTCAACTGGGTTGATACAGGTAGACGATGGTAAAGCAGGCAAAACAGAACCATTCCCAATCCAATCAAATGGTAATTTCACAAGTGGAGATTTGTTTAAAGACCAGGATAATTATTTGATATTTGGCACGAATTCTACATCTGTTATTCTTTACCGAATTAAGTAACTTAATTGAAAAACTGGGTATTATTTCAGGGGATTTTATTTGGTTTGATAGGCATTGTCTTGGTGTATCTTACATTTTCAAAAGTTTCATTTGGTGAAGTAATTGGTGTAATTAAAACGGGAAATTTTTATATTCTAATACCCATTTTTATAGTTTCATTTTTAGTTTTAGTAATTAGGGTTTGGAGATGGAAATTATTGTATAAACAGAGCAAAATTGAAACAAATCCTATTTGGCTTTTTCACGCTTTAAGTATTGGATACATGGTAAATTTTGCTGTCCCAAGATTGGGGGAAATTACCAGAACCCTAATTCTAAAAAAAGCCGAAAACATTCCCATTAATCAAAGTTTATCAACCATAGTTTTTGAGAGATTAGTCGATATTTTGGCTTTGTTTACTTTGATATTAAGTGCCTTTGTATTGGAATTTTTCTTGGGAGGTGGCTTATTGAATCATTTTACAGAGGGATTAGAATTGAATTTACAATCTAAATTGCTTTATTTAAGTTTGTTTTTGCTACTCGTTTTGTTGGTTCTATATCTGGTATATAAAAACAGGAAAAAATTTGGAAACTGGTTCAGTGAATTGATGGATAGTTTTTTGAACTTATTCTCAATGCCTCATAAAACTCAATTTATTGTATCAACCGTTTTAATCTGGCTTGGATTTTATTTGATGACATATTTATGGATTTTTATGTTTCCGGGTTCAGCGAATTTGGGAATGTATCCATGTTTTCAGGTAATGGTTTTAGGAGTTATAGCCAGAACATTACCAATTCAGGCAGGTTCAGCCGGTGCTTACCATTACGTTGTTAGCACAGCATTTATACTTTTAGGTACTGATGAGTCCACGTCAAGTGCTTTGGCAATTGTAATCCATGGATTTCAATCTGTTTTAACATTGCTATTTGGAATAATATCTTACATTTGGTTTCTCTATTTCGGAAATAAAAAATGAAAAAAAATACTTTCTTTTTGGTTTTTAACTTATTAGTTTTCAATGCATTTTCGCAATTTCCAAAATTAGGAAATGATACAACTTTAGACGTTGCAACCTGGAATTTAGAATGGTTTGGCGATGCAACATCAGGAAACGGACCCAGTGATGAGACAACTCAATTTAATAATGTTAAAAATTTACTGAATCAAACTGAATTTGATATAATTGGTGTTCAGGAGATGAGTAACGATTTGGCTTATAACAATTTAAGTACTGCCCTTAATAGTAAATACGAAACTTATATTTCTGATATTAGTCAAACACAAAAAATGGCAATCTATTGGAAAAAATCAATGTTTAGTTTGATTCCATTATTAACACAAACCATTATTACCAATCAAAATTATGCATTTGCTTCAAGACCTCCGTTGCAAGTTGCTTTAAAAACTATAGGTGGAACCAAAATTGATACAATATTTGTGATTGTTATTCACATGAAAGCCTTTTCAGATCAAACATCTTATGATAGAAGAAAAAATGCATCGGTATATTTAAAATCGTATTTAGAAGCAAATTTGGTAGGGAAGAAGTGGTTAGTTATTGGCGATTGGAATGATGATTTAAATGGTTCTACTACTAATAGTTTAGCATCTCCTTACAAAAATTTTTTAGATGCGAATTATATTTTTCCAAGCAAAGAGCTAACTGATGCTGGTAAAAAGTCATATGCATTTGGTTCTGTAATGCTTGATCATATTCTTCAATCAAAAACACTGGATTCATTTTATTATACAGGTTCTGCAAAAGTTTTTGACAATGCATCCAGTTTTGTTTCTAATTTCAGCAATAATACAAGTGATCATTTTCCGGTATATTCATCTTATAACTGGAAAAAAATAACTACCAGAATTATTCCAACTTCAATAAATGAAATTAAAGATTTCGGAAGCATAGTAATTTATCCCAATCCAAGCTCTTCTGAACTTAAAGTTGAGTGCGACTATGAAGTTTTTGGTTTAAAATTGTACGATTTCCAGATGAAATATTTACATGAGAATAAAGGTTCAGAAATTGATTTGAGTACGCTTGAAAAAGGTATTTATTTCCTTGAAATTTCAGGAGAAAAGGGCACAATTATCAAAAGAATTATCAAATCAGAAAATTGATTTTCACAATTTCATTAAAATATTGTTAGTATTTTAGTTTGGTGACTTTTTTGAAAAGGCCTAATTTTGCCCAAATCTAAACTAACTTGAATCGTTCAGTTAACAAATTCCCTGCCACTTTATTATTAAAAGACGGAACTGTTTTTACAGGTACCTCAATTGGCAAAATCGGCACCACCACCGGCGAAATCTGCTTCAATACAGGAATGACCGGTTACCAAGAAATTTTTACAGACCCATCTTATTCAGGTCAAATTCTGGTTCAAACCAATGTTCATATTGGTAATTACGGAATTAGTCCTGTTGAAGAAGAATCTGACTCAATCAAAATTGCGGGCTTGGTTTGCAAAAGCTTTAATGTTCCCTATTCAAGAAAACAAGCAGAGCAAACTGTTCAAGACTATTTTGCTTTGAACAATGTAGTTGGTATTGCTGATATTGATACAAGGGAGCTTGTGCTTCATGTAAGAAGTAAAGGTGCAATGAATGCAATCATTTCTAGTGAAGGAAAAGATATAGAAACACTTACGAAAGAGTTAGATGCTGTTCCATCAATGGAAGGATTGGAATTATCAAGCAGTGTTTCTACTGCTCAGACTTATTTTATGGGTTCTGATATCGCTTCAAAAAGAATTGCGGTTTTAGATTTAGGAGTTAAGAAAAACATATTGAGGTGTTTAGAAGCTAGAGATAGTTATTTAGCTGTTTTTAATGCCCATACAAGTTTTGAGGAAATGCTAAAATTTAATCCTGATGGATTTATGATTAGCAATGGCCCTGGTGACCCCGGAGCTATGCCTTATGCTATTGAAACCGTGAAGAAAATTGTTGAAGCCGGAGTTCCTCTTTTTGGAATTTGTTTAGGGCATCAGATTTTATCTGAATCACAAGGTTTAAAGACTTACAAAATGCACAATGGGCATAGAGGTTTAAATCACCCGGTAAAGAATATTATAACAGGTCATTGTGAGATTACTTCCCAAAATCATGGGTTTGCAGTTTCAATGGATGAAATAAAAAATAATTCATTGGTTGAATTAACTCATATCAACTTAAATGACAATACTGTAGAAGGAATTAGATTAAAAGGAAAGAAAGCTTTTTCAGTACAATATCACCCGGAAGCAGCACCCGGACCAGAGGATAGCAGGTATTTGTTTGATGATTTTATAAAAATGCTTTAGATTGTACTTTCATCTAATCTAATTTATGAGAAAAACTTTACTTATTTTATCTCTGTTTTTAATCGGCTTTACTGAATTATCTGCTCAAAAAAGCAAAGTTTCTTGGGGGACAAAAGCAGGATTAACTATTACTGACGCTGCTCCTGAATTTGAAATTTTGGGAACTGTTAATGGGAATTATTACACATTAGTCAAACATTTTTCCAGTTCTCAGAATAAAACGTCAAAAATTTGTACAAGATTAACTTTGTTAAAATTTGATGGTTCACATAATTTAATGTTTTCAAAAGATATTATTCCAGAATCAGGTTCAGGATTTTTGAAAGCAATTGCTTATCAGGATCACTTCCAGTTTTTCTACCAGGGATTAGATGAAAAGAAAAAAATTGCACTTTATACACAAGAAATTGGATTAGAAGGCAATGAACTTTCAGTTCCTCAATTAATAGATTCTGAATCGCCAACTAAACCGGGTTTTGAAACTTATAATATTGAGTTGTTTGATAATGATAAATACCTCGTTTCATATAATTTTCAATATGACCAGAAATCTGAATCTATTTCATTAAATAGCAAATCAATTGTAATCGTATTTAGCAGGATGTATCAAAAAATATTTGAATCTGAAATTGGAGCAGTTACCAAAGATTCAAAAATCTTATTTTCTCAATTATTTGGTGCTGATAATGGAAATTTAGTTTTCTTAAATACATCACCCGGTAAAGCAAAAAATGAGTTTAAAAACCAGATTGCTGAATACAATTACGAAACCAAAGAGTATAGAAAAATCGATTTGGGTATCACCGACAGAAACTTGAAATTTTGTCAGAATGAAAACCAATTTATCCTAATTTCATTAGCTTCAAGAGAAGAAGTTGAGGCATCAGTAAAATTGCTTTTTCAAAATGTAGACAGAGAAAGTTTTAAAACAGATAATGCCATTGAAATTGATTTAAACAATAACAATGAAGGTAGTTATATAGCATCAACTGAAGAATTTTCTGATTCAAAATCAAAAGAAATTAAACCATTAAAGAAGTTTTATTTAAGTAATATTCAAGCAAAGAAAAATGGAAATATTATTTTGAGAATAAACGAATCAACAATAAATGGAACTAAACATATTAGTAATACTGGAAATGTATTATTTGTGAATGTAGATGTTTATGGAAAATATGTTTGGTCAAAAATGATTCAACGACAAAATCAGTTTGCAGAAACCAATCCTGATTTTGCATCGGTTTTATCTTTTGAAATCGGAGGCAATATGTACTTTTTGTTTAATGATGTAATTGATAACCAAAAAGCAGATGGTACAAATCCAAGTTTTGTTGCAAAACCAATGAATGTTCAAAAGCCACAAACTACAATTGTTAGCTGGGTAGGAATTAGTTCAACAGGCAAATTTTCTAAAGGAGTTATTGAAGACATTTCGAATTTGGAAAGATCACTGTATTTTAATCCAGAACTAAGTAAAATTGATTCAAATGGAGTAGGAGTATTGTTGTTGATGGGGATTGATAAAACTAAACTTGGATATAAATTAGGAACAATAAAATTTTCTATTGATTAAAGATAGATTTTGAAATTTTAAATTATACAAAAATGAGCGCTATTATTGACATTCACGCCCGTCAGATATTGGATTCAAGGGGCAATCCTACAGTTGAGGTTGAAGTTATTACTGAAGATGGAGCTTTAGGTAGAGCTGCTGTTCCTTCAGGAGCATCTACAGGAATTCACGAAGCAGCTGAGTTACGTGATGGAGATGCAAATGTTTACATGGGAAAAGGCGTATTAAATGCTGTATCTAATGTGAATAATGAAATTGCTGATAAGTTAATTGGTTATGATGTTTTTGAACAAAACCAAATCGACCGTGCAATGATTGCATTAGATGGAACTGAAAATAAAGGCAGATTAGGTGCAAACGCTATTTTAGCTGTTTCATTAGCTGCTGCAAAAGCTGCTGCTATTGAATGTAATATGCCATTGTATCGTTATATCGGAGGTGTTAATGCCAATACATTACCAATTCCTTTAATGAACATCTTAAATGGTGGTGCGCATGCTGATAATGCAATTGATTTCCAAGAATTCATGATTGTTCCAACAAATGCAGATACTTTTAGTGAAGCATTACAAATGGGAACATCGGTATTTCATCATTTAAAGTCAGTATTAAAGAAAAAAGGTTATTCAACCAATGTTGGTGATGAAGGCGGATTTGCTCCAAATATTCAATCAAATGAAGAAGCAATTGAAACAGTTTTAACTGCAATTGAAGCAGCTGGTTTCAAACCTGGAAAAGATATCTATATCGCTATGGATGCTGCTACCAGCGAACTTTGGGATGAGAAAAAAGGATTATACGTTTTCAAAAAATCTGACAAACGTGAATTAAGTCCTGCTGATATGGTTTCATATTGGACAGAATGGGTGAATAAATATCCAATTATTTCTATTGAAGATGGTTGTGCTGAAGATGATTGGAATGGATGGGCACAATTAACAAAAGCAATTGGTTCTAAATGTCAATTGGTTGGTGACGATTTGTTTGTTACCAATGTAAAACGTTTATCACAAGGAATTAAAGATGGTGTTGCTAATTCTATCTTGGTTAAAGTAAATCAAATTGGTTCATTAACTGAAACTATTGATACAGTAAATATGGCTACAAAAGCTGCTTATACTAATATCATGAGTCATAGAAGTGGTGAAACTGAAGATACAACTATTGCTGATTTAGCAGTTGCTTTAAACAGTGGTCAAATTAAAACTGGTTCAGCAAGCAGAACAGATAGAATTGCTAAGTACAATCAGTTGTTAAGAATTGAAGAGGAGTTAGGCCATACAGCTTATTTCCCTGGAAAAGAATTTAAATATTCAAATTAAATATTAAAGGCTCCGGTTTACCGGAGCCTTTTTCAACTTATGAAAATCAGGATTAAGCCTATTATTAGAAACAAATATTTTTTGGCAAGTTTTGCCTTTGTTTTGTTATTGCTTTTGAATGAAAGGAATTCTGTGTTTGATCAATACAAATACAAGCAAGAATTAAAGGCTGTAGAAGCCAAACATCAATTCTACAGGGAAGAAATAGCCCGCTTAAGAAAAGAAAAAGAAGAGCTTTTTGGTTCAGATAAAAATCTGGAAAAGTTCGCAAGAGAAAAATACCTCATGAAAAGAGATGATGAGGATGTTTTTGTAATGATTGATAAGAATTCAAAACAATAAAATTTAGATTACTTTTTCTTCTTTTTGCTTTTATCTAAAGATTTTAAAAACTGGTTCCAAGCAAAAACATTTAATACTGGTATAGGTTGCGCCTGTCCTGCATAATAAGCCCTTTCAGCAGTTTGATTAAATGTCCATGATGAATTAGCCAACGCATCATTTGCTAGTTCTCCAAAGTCAACAGAAGGTTTTCTTCTTAAATTATTTTGAGCTATGGTAAGCTCATCCATCGGGATTTTAGTTCTGCTAAACATATAATCTAATTCTTCAGGAGTTGGATTTGGACGATAAACCATTTCAGGTAAAAAGAAAGTATCTTCAACTAAAGTTATTACTGAATTCAATTTATTACCAGGCAAATTCTCTTGTATATTAAAGTATCTTGGCTCAAAACCAATACATGAAAAAATGATAACATCAGACTTCTTGGCAACAAAAGAAAAATATCCTTGCATATCAGAATAGGTACCTTTATTAGTGCCTTTAATTCTAATCGTCACATAAGGTAATGTCTTAGAGCTATCAATGTTAACAACAAAACCAGTAAACTGAACCAATTCAGGGTCTTTTTTATCAGTCTTTTGGGTTTGAGCATTAACTTTAACAAAACCGATGAAAGATAACAGAAGGATAAATATTTTTAAAGATTTAGGCATTAAGTTGATATTTTACGCATAATACGAATGACAATCGAAATAGTAACAACAAATTTATAACAAAACTCCGGCTAATAAAGTTCCAATTACAATTACAGGACTTGGAACCTTTGTACTCAGCAATAAAAATAAAGTAGAAAGCAAAACAAGCATATTGTTTTCATTGATTTGTACCGGAAGAAAAAGCAAATATGCTGATGTAATAACCAGTCCGGCAGAAACCGCACTAATTCCTTCAATTGCGTTTTTAACAGGACTATAATCTTTTAACTGATTCCAAATAGGATAAACAAAAAATATCAATAGAATTCCCGGTAAAAAAATACCAACACTTCCAATAACAGCGCCTAAAATCTGACCGCTAAAACCGGAATCCAACATTGCCATGGCACCAGCAAATGCTGAAAAACTAAATACCGGTCCTGGAACAGCCTGAAGGATACCAACACCGGCTAAAAACTGACTTGCTTCAATATAATGTTTGTAATCAACGAATTGATTGTACATCATGGGAATTAATACATGTCCTCCTCCAAAAACCAGACTCCCATATCTGAATGTATTCTCAAAAAGTCGAATTGGTTTTGCCTGAGTTAGAATTCCCAATCCGGCAGCCAATAAAAATATCCCAAAAAATAGAACCAGATTACTCCAGTTTATATTTTGAATTGGGTTTACTTTTTCGATTTTGCCTCTTGAATTGATAAAACTACTAACTAATCCACCTGCTAATAATATCAAGGGAAAAATAAACGGAGTTTCCATTATAATGCCTAAATAAGTAGAGAAAATTAGTAATACCCAATGATAAGGTTTGTTAATAAAGAGCTGGGTGAATTTATAGGCAGCAAAAATTATGAAGCCGGAAGCCATTGGTTGTAAGTACTTCAAAAAGCTTAGTTGTAAGGTTCCTGGGAAATTTGAGATTAACAATGCGAAAGCTGTCATTAATAAACAAGCCGGAGTGATCCAAACTGCCAGGGTTAAAAAAGCCAATTTTGGGCCGCCAATTTTAAATCCAATTGCCGTAATCGTTTGAGTAGAAGTAGGCCCGGGTAAAATGCTGCACAATGAGTTTAATTCAATTAATTCTTCTTCAGTCAGGTAGTTTTTTTTCTGAACCAGAAGTTTTCTAAATTGTGTAAAATGAATCTGTGGTCCGCCAAAAGCAGTTAATGCTAACTTCAAGATATCCAGAAGGAAAATGATATGTCTGAAATGCTTAAACTGCTTCCCCGTCATAAGGCGAATTTATTGTTTTAGTTCGAATTAAAAGCTAATTTTTTAAGCAGAAACGAAACTTACAAAATTTAGGGAATTCCTCTAAAAATTAGTGTTTTAACTTTAATTTTGTTAGAAGAGTAATAAACAATAATTTATTTCGAGAATTTTATAAACTGTAAATAGCTGTAAGTGTTGAATTAAATCAGCAATCAGCTTAATACGATCAAAATTGTGAATAACTTGGTGTTGGAGTCACCACTAGGGCCATGTATTTTTGTTTTTGGAGATATAATCTTTGAATAAGCAGCAATACTTTATTAGATTGCAAGCTTATCAAGCTTTATAAATAGAACATAAGAGATATGAAATTTATAGTTAATAGTAGTGTATTGTTGAGACATTTGTCTTACATCGATGGAGTGGTTGTAGCAAAGCCAATTATTCCAATTTTGAACAATTTTTTGTTTGATATTAAGGATGGTGTATTACATATTTCATCTACAGATTTAGAAACAACAATGAGCACAAGTATCAAAGTTGATTCTAAAGAGGATGTTTCTATTGCAATTCCTTCAAAAACAACTATGGAGTTGTTAAAATCATTGCCTGATCAACCTTTAGCTTTTTCAATCAATATTGAAAAAGGTTTTGTTGAAATTAAATACGAATCAGGCAGATTTAAATTAACAGCTCAGAAAGGTGATGAGTTTCCTAAATCTCCGGAATTGGAAGAAGTTAATACTTTTAAAATCCCGGGAAAAGTTCTACATAAAGGAATTGTAAAGTCGGTGTTTGCTAGTAGTAATGATGAATTACGTTTAAATCTTACTGGAGTTTATGTTCAATTATTTGCTAATAGCATCACTTTTGTTGCTACTGATGCAAATAGATTGGTTAGAATTTCTAGAAGTGATATCAAGCCAGGTGTTGAAGATTCTTTCATCATTCCTAAAAAGGCTTTGAGTTTATTAAAATCAGCATTGCCTACAGATGATACTGAAGTTAATATCAGCTTTAATCGCTCTAATGCATTTTTTCAATTTGGTGAAGTTAGTTTGATTTGTCGTTTAATCGATGAAAAATATCCTGATTACAAAGCAGTTATTCCTACTGAAAATCCAAACAAATTAACGATTGACAGAGCTGAATTATTGATGTCTGTAAAACGTGTTTCAATTACATCAAACAAAACAACGCATCAAATAAGAATGAAAATTGCAGGCAGTGATTTAACTATCAGTGCTGAAGATATTGATTTCGAAAATGAAGCACAAGAGAAGTTAACGTGTGCATACGAAGGTGAGGATATGGAAATTGGTTTCAACTCTAAATACTTTTTAGAAATGTTGAATTCTATGGATGCCATGCAGGTCACATTAGAAATGTCGCAACCCAATAGAGCCGGCGTTATTGTTCCATCGGTACAAGAACCTGGAGAAGAAATGCTGATGTTGATTATGCCAATGATGCTGAACAACTACTAAAAGTAATTTATATAATCCCTCTTAATGAGGGATTTTTTTTGTCCAAATTTTTTTAAAATGAAATTTAAATTAACAAAATCAGTTGCTTTGTTCTTAGCAATTGGACTTAGTTTTCAGGCTTGCAAAAAGGATATTAAAATCATTATTAAATCCAATTACCTTGATTTATCAGCATGTAAAGTAACTAGGTAATTTAATTAAGATGGTGGTCAAAGATATATTTACAATTCTTCAGGAAGAATTTCAAAGGTTGAATTTTATGGAAATAATGTTATCCATTTTATAAATATATACAGCTATGAACCGGGAAAAGCATATTATGCAGATCCATGGGGAGGATATAAGGGTTAATATTTTTTAGACTCAATATTGAAGGCTTTAAAAAGTACAATAACACATTACGAGTGGCCGGATCCAATAAAACCAAGTAGTTACGAACATACTTATTATAAATACAATTCAGATGGTAATCTGACTGAAAAACGGATAAATTTTAATTGGGAATGAGATTCCATCATTGATACTAAAACTTACACCTATTTGTGGAATAATGGCAACATGATAAAAAAAACATTTAGCAATAATTTAGGTACTTCTATAACACAATATGATTATTATTTTGATAAATCTAATCTATGGATAGCTACATTAAGTGACTTACAATTTAACGGAGTTCAGCCTAAAAATCTACTTAAGTCAAAAAGTGATGCAGTAACGGGTTCTATTTATATTAGATATACCTGCCAATTTTCAGCAGATGGGAAACCAATTAAAATTATTTATGAGGCTGATACCGGAAATTACAGGTCATTGAACTTAGAAATTTCATGCCCATAAATAAAATTCAAAAAAAAGAGCTTGAAATATTATTGTTTCAAGCTCTTTTTTTGGTCTTAACTTATCAATTAGAAATTAAAAACTAGGCAAACTATATTTTTTTAATCTCATACTTGACCTTTTAATTATTCTGGCAAAATCGTTTTGGTTATAAGTTACTTTCAATCGTTTAAAATAACTCATCGGATCTCCATTGGCAAAAATATTCATTGTATTAGCACTAATATTATATGGCTTTCTAAATTGAATGAAATTTGCATCATAAAAATATAAACCATAATCGATTTTATTGGTAATATTTGAAACGTCTTCACAAAAAGCAGCAATAAAATAATTACTTGTATCAAAGCTGGTCGCAATAGGCATAAGGCTTGAATCGAAAAGCTTTTTGCTGAAATTTCTTTTAGAAATATCATTTGCATTTGAGTCGTAAAAGTAAATGATATTGCAAAAATCAAAGTGTTTATTGAATTGAGACATAACCATCCAATTTGTCATTTTTTGGTGCTCAATTAAATAGTTAATGTCTGCCAAACGGTTTTTTGATTTTAGTTTTTCAATAACTTTTTCATTGGGAGTTTCAAGCATAACTAACATGGTGCCTTTTGATAATTTTTGTAATTCTGATGTTATCTCTTTATCCTTTTTCATCAGTGTATTTTTAATATCAACAGCGCTAAGTTTTAAACCGAATTCAAGAATTGATGGGCGTCCTTTTACTGCATTATCTTTTATATTGTTTGTGATACTATGAGTGTATTTCACTTCGATTCGTGCCACATTTCCCATAGAAAGACTGATTCCACCCGTTAAACCAAAATCTAAATCACCTGCTTTATATAGATTCCTGCTTTCATTTCTTACTATTTCATAACTACCAAAATTCATTCTTTCATTGTTTTGATAGAGTAAATAAGAAGGTCTTAAACCAAACATAAATCTTAAATCATCCGACATTCTATCAGGAATGTAATTCACATAAAAAGCAGGATCTATATAATAGTTATTGTATCGAAAATCGGTTTGTTTATCTCTGAATCCGATATAATTCATACTTAATTCAACAGTAAAATCCTGGCTATTAAAGAATTTATTTGAATGATAGGGAGTAAAAGGAGTTTGATAAAAAGCACCTATGCTGTATAAACCTCTCGCAACAGCATCTGTAGGTTTACCCGAAACCATGGAAAAGTTTAGGTTTCCAAACATTCCGAAATGTGTTTTAGCTTGAGTAAATCCAGACTTTATAGAGATCAATAAAACAAAGAGTAAAATTATTTTTTTCATGCTAGTTTTTATTTTCAGGATTCAGGCCCAAAATGAAGTCAATATTTCTTTTAATTCCGTTGTATTTACTTCTTTTTAAAGGAGAATCTTTAAAGTATTTAACAAATACATCTTCGGTAATTTCCTTCCAATCGTTTACTGTATAGTCCTTTATAATAGAATTCATTTGAAATCTTTGTTCTTGATGTGGTTTTGAAAACCTATTCCATGGACAAACATCCATACAAATATCACATCCAAACATCCAGTTTTCGAATTTACCTTTCATCTCTAAAGGAATTTCATCTCTTAGTTCAATTGTAAAATAGGAGATACATTTACTTCCGTCAACAGAATATGGAGTAATTGCCTGAGTAGGACAAGCATCTATACAAGCTGTGCATGAGCCGCAATGATCTGTTTTAGCTGAATCATATTCCAATTCTAAATCAATTATCAGTTCACTTAAAAAAAAGAAGCTGCCTTTTGATTTTGAAATTAGGTTTGAGTTTTTTCCTATCCAGCCTAAGCCGCTTTTTTTTGCCCAGGCCTTTTCTAAAACCGGCGCAGAATCAACAAAGGCGCGACCATTTACATCTCCAATTTCTGATTGAATAAAGCTTAATAATTCTTTGAGTTTATCTTTTATTACAAAATGATAATCTTCACCGTAAGCATATTTAGAAATTTTCAAATCAGTATTAGATTGAACTTCTGTAGGGAAATAATTATATAAAAAGCTAATAACAGATTTTGCTCCTGAAACCAATAAGGTTGGATTAAGTCTCATATCGAAATGATTTTCCATATAAGACATCTTGCCGTTTTTATTAGAATTTAGCCATATTTCAAGATGTCGGGCTTCATCCTCAAGAAAATCGACTTTGCTGAATCCGACAGCTGTAAAGCCCAATTCCATTGCCTTTTTTCTGATAAGTTGAGAATGATTCATTTTGTAAATTAAATCAAAAAGAAATTGTCTTAATAAAAAAAAGAAAAAAGCCGTTTCAAATATTATTTGAAACGGCTTTAAAAATCA
>JBIPMI010000029.1:0-14482 GCA_044369215.1 Bacteroidia bacterium
AAACTCATTCAAACCCAGGTAAATTGCAATTGCTCGAAGCATATGTTTGCCTGTTTCTTCAATTGCTTTGTAAGCTTCAATTCCATATTTACCAAAATCAGGAATTTCATCTACATAAATATTTTCAGGATATTCACTTTTAATTGGATCATTGCCTTCAACAATTTGTCCGAAATGCCAAAATTCTTTTAAATCACCCTCATTTCTTCCTTTGGCATGTTCTTTTCCAAAACTTGTATAACCACGTTGACCGGCCAATCCGGCAATTTCATACTTACGTTTTTGCTCATCAGACAATGAAAAGAAATCCTGACAAGCTTTATATAATTTTGATGAAGTTTCATCTTTTAATAAATGACCACGAACTGCAACAAAGCCAATTTCTTCGTATGCTTTTCCTAATGCATTTACAAAATTCTGTTTTCTTTGAGCGTCATTACTTAAAAAATCAGCTAAGTCGATTGAAGGTATCATATTCAATAATTTGTGCTAATATATAGGAAAATATGAAGAGGACAAACTCTCAATTCCTAATAGTTAAAGGTATTTTGCTTCCTAAACAATTCGTAAATATGATCGAATTCTTTACGGTAATATAATCCTAAACCAGATGTAGCAATATTTCTGCTATAAATAGGATCAAATCCATTTTTGTTAAAAACCTTCGCTTTAAGATTGCCATTTTTTCTAATATTATAGGATGCTGAAAAATTGTTTTGAGAATTATCTGTAGAAAATGAACCTTGAACTTCTAGCCTATTATCTAAAAATCTTCTTGAAGCAAGAATAAGAAATTGTCGGCCTTTTGTTGGATCTGTTGCATTCAACATATCAACGGTTAAATCGAGGCTTGGGTCTAATTTGTTTAACAAACCTGCAGCTTGTTTCGACAATAAATCAGAAACAGTTTGTGAGCCAAAAGAGCCTGCCACATTGTTATTGCTATTTGTAAGTGGAATGAATTTTCCTGAAATCAACAAAAACACAATTTGTTGATTCATTAAATCGGGTTCTCTTCTGAAATTATTCAAAACAGCACCTAGTTCAGAAGCAGCAGAACCATTTAAATTACTTTGCAAATCAGGGAAATTTAAATCGAAGCCAATTTGCGGGCTGACAACAGTTCCCTTGATATTAATGATACATTCAACAGGGATTCGAACATTTGGATCAGCACTGGCACTATTGTTTACAATTTCACTTACAGTTGTTCTTAATTTATAAATCCCAACAATATCCAATTTTCCAGCCAAAGGATCACCATTCCATTCAACAGTACTTCCCGGTTTTAGTAGGAACTTTTTAGCCACCACATTCATTGCACTAAATCTATATTCACCATCACTTAGTTCATACTTACCATTCATAAAGAAGTTTCCTTCAGGAGTTAATGTAAGCTTCACCTTTCCCCTACCCTTTGCTCTAATTTTATCATCACTTTGAGCAGAGAACAACATTTGCACTTCTGCATCCGGGGTTCCTTCAATATCCAAAGTAATTCCGAAACCAAAAGGAATAGCTTTGTTTTTTCCACTGATTGAAAAAGTAGTATCGTGGTCAATAAAATTAATGATACCATCACCACTTTCAGATTCACCACCAAAAGGATTGATAATGATTTGGGTATTCTTTTCTGATTTGGCTTTTACAGACATCATTACATTGTTTGTATTGCCTGTAATGGTTGCAGAACCTGATGCATAAGCCTGGCCATAAAACAAATCATTGTCTTTTGAAGTAGTATTTAGAAACTGAAATGATTTGATATCATCTAAATGTAAATTATATTTAAACTGATTAAAACCATTGTGTTTAATACTACCTGAAACCAAAGCTCTTTTATTGTTAACATCTAAAATATCAAATGGTACAATATCAATAGATTGTTGATTGAAATTTAAATTAGCCTGTTTAAAATGATAAACCGTTTTAAGGTATTCAATTCTAAAAGCTGCCTGATTTAAAACCAGAGAACCTTCAAATTTTGGATTTGAGATTTTACCATAGAGATGTCCGTTTAAAGCACCTTTCCCATCTAAAATTTTTACATAATCCTTTACAAAAGCCTGAAATGAATTCAACTCAGATTCTAAAAAGCTAATTTCAAAATCAATCGCATCTTTCATGATATCATAATAACCAACACCCTTTAGGTTTTTAATTTTACCATCAGAAGATTGAACCGTAATGAGTACTTTTTCTTCTTCTTCATTGTATCCTGTATTAATTTTAAATGAACCTAAAGTATCATTATCAAGACTCAGGTTTTTGGCTACCATATCACCAATAATCACTTCATGTCGGCCTATATTTTTATAGATTAAAAATCCATCTGTTAAACCTCCGGGCTTCACTCCTAAATCAGGAATAAATTGCTGAATGGCTGCCAAATCAAAATCGGTCAGACTTAAACTAATATTCTTTTTATTTCCTGATAAAGCATATAAACCATCAACTTTAACCTGTTGTTTATTTCTTTGTAAAATCAGTTCCTGGAAATAAAGAATATTGTCTTTGAGCATGAGCAATTCACCCTCATTTAAATTCCACCATTGAGCTCCTTTACCAATGACACCTGAATGGATATCTGCAACAATTTCATCGCCTTTATTGAATTTTATAGCGTGTTCAAATTCTGCATTTACAATACTATTTGAATCTCTGATAAACCAAACTGCTTCTCCTACATTATTAAAGCCATCGAATTTCAATCCAACATCACCCACATACAAAGTATCTTTTTTACCAATACTTTTAGCTCCATAAAGTAAGTTCAATTCCTTTTTTTCATTCACCAAAAACTTCAGTGTATTTGCGTTGAATATTAATCCATCTGCATTTAAACTTCCAATTCCACCTTGAACTAAAAATGTATTATTTGCTGAACGAACTTGTCCTTTTAAATCAACCTGAGTTGCATTGTAACCCGGAAAAAACAAAGGAGAAATATTTTGAGTTGAGTATAATTCAAGTTTAAAAGTAAAATCCTGTTCCGGGTATTGTTTCAGATTTTTCTTTGCGATGTAATTTGGGATTACTCCAGCAACCATATTATAAACCTGCTCATATAAATAATCAAAATTGTACTGACCTTTTATAAATGCATCAACATAATCACCTTTAAGGCTAAGCATTTTTTCATTGCCGTTTTGAGCTGTTAAAGTAAGATTACTGATTCTATAACTGTATGCGTTTTTTTCATAATGCGTATTATTAATATCAATTGTACCATAATTTTCATCAAGGTCTTTGAAATAAAAATCGCTATTAATATCAAAACCTAAATGATCAACTCCACTAATAAAATGTAGTGCATCAGGATTTGCATCCTCTAATACAGAATTTACCTTGATATACTTAAATGGTTTAGCCATATTAACAAGAGCTTCACCTGAAAAAATTAAATTGCTATCATTAATATCAAAAACGGTTTCAATCTTTTTATTACTGGCAGTTGCATTAATATCAATTTCGGAATATTTGTATTTATTAAAATCGAACTCAGAAGCTGTAATATCAAACTGAGAATTCAAATGTTCCAAATCAAATCCTTTTCCCTGAACACTACCTGAAAGACTAACTAAACCCAAAGAATTATTCTTCAAAAAAGAACCAATATCAAAATGAGATAATTGCACAGAACCTGAATAAGAAGCATCCATCACATTTTCAGGAAGCTTCATATTTAAGTCGGTTTTGATGTTTCCAAAACGAGTTTCAACATCACCAAAACTCACGAAATCTGTGTAAAAACCAGTGTATCTTCCTTTATAAACTATCTTACCTAATTCATTTAAAATCTCGGGCATATCCACACCTGAAATGGTTTGGATTTCAGCCGAATTACTTGAAGCATATTCAGCCTCAATATCCATAAAAGTTTGCTTAATATCAGGCAAACCTGACAACCTTGCATTTCCTTCAAAATAGGTATCCTTACCATGTGATGCTTTTATATTTGTGATATGAAGATTTGCTAATGGACCTTTTGCTAAACCGGAAACTCTTGCTTTATAATCATATTCTTTTAAAAACGGGGCGAAATAAACAATATCTTTAAAATCGACGTCACAATCTTTTAACTTCAGATTAAACTTCACTTTGTTTTCAAAATCCGCATAATCTTTCCAACTCTTATAATCCAAACTAAAATAATTTCTCAAAACAGAATGTTTGGTTACCATTTCCATTTTATCGAGTCGGATGCTAGTGGCAGAAACCATTGCGATAGCCTCCAAACGTTTAATTTCAAAACCTGATTTTTCTTTACAAGTGAAATTATGTAAATCAAAATGAAGTGAATCTTCTATAATCTGAAAGTTCCTCGATCTAAAATTGATGTCAGTCACCAACATGTTAAATGGATCATAACCTTCTTTATAAAACTCTTCGGTGGAATCAATCATAATGAAGCGCGTGTCCATACACTCCAGATTCTTTAATTCGAGTACAAAAGGTGGGGCATTTGGATCAGGAGGAATGGTATCATTGGGATCCATGAAGGCATTAATCGCATCAAAACTAAAAGTAGAATCTTTATAGGTTGTGATTTTACATAAACCTTCATCAAGCACCACGTGGTTTAGCTTAAACTTTAATGAATCGATTTGAATACCTGCTAAATTAAACTGCAATCTACCTGCATAAAATAAAGTATCGGATTTGGTATCACCCATCATTACTTTTCTTAGAGAAAAATAAGACCAGCCATCATAACTTATTTCTCCGATTGAAATACGGGTATGGTATTTATCATTGACATAATGACTAATTCTCGTAGTAATATAATTTTGAAAAGCGAAACTACTAAAAAGCACATAAGCCAATAGCAGCAGGCCAACAAAGACTGCCAAAACAGAATAGCTTATTTTAATTAACTTTTTAAACACTTAATTGTAGTTTTGCCCAACTTAGTAAAAAAATCTTGGAAGCTCAAGCAAAAGGTATATCGGGCAAAGATAGGATAATTCTTGCCATTGAATCATCATGCGACGATACAGCAGTTGCAATAATGGTTAACGGAGAGATGAAATGTAATCTTGTGGCCTCTCAAAAAATTCATGAACAATATGGTGGTGTTGTCCCTGAATTGGCTAGTCGTGCGCACCAGCAGCACATTGTTCCATTGGTAAACCAAGCCTTAAAAGATGCCCAAATAACTAAAAATCAACTTAATGCAATTGCATTTACAAAAGGACCGGGGCTCATAGGTTCATTAATGGTTGGAGCCTCTTTTGCAAAATCACTAGCTCAAAGTTTAGAGATTCCACTAATTGGGGTTCATCATATGCAGGCCCATGTTTTAGCACATTTTATAGATGAACCCAAGCCAAAATTCCCGTTTTTATGCCTAACTGTTAGTGGTGGACATACCCAACTGGTGATTATGAAAGATTATTTTGAAGGAGAAATCATTGGAAAAACCATTGATGATGCAGCTGGAGAAGCATTTGACAAAGCAGCTAAAATATTAGATCTTCCCTATCCGGGAGGACCATTAATTGATAAATATGGGAAAGAAGGTAATCCTAAAAAATACAGTTTTCCGATTGCTCAAATGCCTGACTTAGACTATAGTTTTAGCGGATTGAAAACATCTTTTTTATACTTTATAAGAGATGAATTAAAAAAGAACTCCAATTTTATAGAAGAAAATCTGAATGATATTTGTGCATCAATTCAGCATGCAATAGTTGAACAATTGATGAGAAAGCTGGAAAAAGCTTGCAAAGAAACGGGCATAACTCAAATTTCACTGGCAGGAGGTGTTTCAGCGAATTCATATTTAAGAATGAGGATTGAAGAATTTGCGATAAAAAACAAAATGTACTCTTTTATTCCGGCATTTGAATATTGTACAGACAATGCAGGAATGATTGCAATGGCTGGAGATATTTTATACAAAAGAGAAGTATTTGAGAAACTAGATACAGCGCCTTTTGCGAGGTGATTAACATTGAGATAACCAAGAAAAAGAGGCAATAATATAAAATTCAAAATATTCTGATGTCTTTAGAGAAATGAAAATAACAACCGAATTAAAAAAACGAAAAATTCCAATTGTTAAAATTGACAATTCATTGAACAAGTATGATGAAATTATTTTGTTCCCTGATAAATTGGAAAAAGCAAAGGAAATGCTTAAAAAAGTAGGGCTTCCTAAACAGTGGACAAAAGAAAAGCATAATAGCTAAGTTCATCTGCAAGAACTTTGATGAATTTAGCTTTTAACATTTTCAATAGTTGAATGCAAATTCGTAAGTCAATTCATCGACTTCTAATAACCTAAAATATCTTTATTGCGGCACTTCCCGTTTAAAGAATACAAAACCACCTTTTCTGTATAATTCCTTCATTTCTGCATTTACGTGGTTTTCGAGATTACCTTCCTTTAAAACAAAATAGACTGGTTTATCTATTTTACCTGACATCAACCAAGATTCGTCTTCAGATTTTGCATGCCAAGGCAGTACCTTTTTATAGAAGTATTGAGCATAACTTTTAAATCCAACAGTTTCCACATAACAATCCTGATCTTCTATGCTTTTGTAGAATTCAATCGCAGAATTTTGAGAATAAGTTTCAATTCTTGGTGCTATTACCTTTAATACAATTGGTATAAAAAACGACATAAACAATAAAAGCAGGAAACTACCTTTCAGTGTTTCATGTTTAAATAGCTGAGCAATTGCCATTAAAACTGTAATTAAAAGTAACACTCCAGGATAAGCTTCATAACCTTTCCAGCCACCATCTAAAGAAAGATTTCCTTTGGCAAACTCATCATTAATTGCAGGAAGTAAATCCACTTTAAAAGAATCTATAAAAGGAATTACCATGAAAATCATTGCTAGTAAAAAGCCGATTAAACCAATTAAACCGGTTTGCCAGATGGTAAATGGTTCTGCTTTTTCAAACAAAATGATGATTTGATAAGCAGCCATAAATGTCAAAGGAATATAACAAAGGGAGCTATAATGAACAATTTTGGTAGTCACCACACTAAACAAAATCAAAACTACCCAAAACATAATTTGCATCATTCCTAAAAACCTGGCATGTTCGGTTCCTTCATTCGATTTACTTCGATTGAACAACATTTTTAAAGCAATAATTGAAGAGGGAAATGCTCCGAGTAAAAGTACAATTGGATGGTAATAAAAAGGTTGTCCATGTCCAGCTACCGGATTTACAAAAAGATCGACCTGATACTTGAAAAATTCAACTAAAAAAGAAGGTCCATTTTGCAGGGTTTCATAACCAAACCAAATTATACTAACCAATAATGATGAAACAAAAACCCTTAGAATATCTTTCCATGAGAAGAACAATTTAAATCTATTTAATGCCCAGTAAACAATAAAACTAAGCAGAACAATGATTACAGCAACAGGACCTTTGGTGATAATTGCCAATCCCATAAACAAACCCATTAACCAGGCATGTTTGGTTTTATTTTCAGTTCCTGTAAAAAGAAAAAACTGATAAATAGAGCAAAAAATGAACAAATTATATAAAGGATCGATGATACCTGTTTTGAAGTACAAATGCGGAGTGATGGAGCCCGTAATCAATAAAACCCAGAAAAAAGCTAAACTACGTCCATGGATTTTTTTACCTATTTGAAATACCAAAGACAAAGTTGTAATTCCAACCAGCGCATTTGGGAAACGGGCTGCAAACTCGTTCACGCCAAAAAATTTCATTGAAAGAACCTGTAACCAAAAGAACAATGGAGGTTTCTCCATAAAAGGAACAAAATTTATTTGAACCTTTTGGTAGTTTCCGGTAAGCAACATTTCGCGAGCTGACTCTGCAAAATTAATTTCATCCCAATCAAAAAGATGAACTGAACCTAAAAAAGGAATAAAAAGTAAACAAGCCCAAATACCAACAATGAGCCAATCGAACTTTTTTATAAACTCACGAATTTGCATACCTCTTAAAAGGAAATTTAAAATCTTTTATAAAAATCAAATAATAAAATAAACCGGCAAAAATGCTTCCAATAATTGAACCAACAAGTGTATCAATTAGAAAATGCTGAAGCAAATATACTCTGGTAAATGCAACAAATATTGCGATTAAAACAAACACAGTTTTAATCCATTGTTTTTTGAAGTAAAGAGCAAAAGCAATAAAAAACGAAAAAGCTGCGGTAGTATGTCCGGATGGAAAACTATTGTGGTAATTCATTTCAACTCCATCAACAATATGAATACCTGCAATTTCGGACAGGTAGTACATGGGTCTATGAAAATCAGAAAAAACAGTATGTTTTAGGGTTTGGATCAAAGTGGAGCTGATTGTATAAGATAAAACAATTGTGACGGCCAATTTTTTATCAAAAAAGAATAAAAGTATTGCAATTAAAATGATAAAAAATCCATCTCCCAGGTAAGTTCCAAATTTATTTAGATTATCTAAAATTGGCTGATGAAAGGAATTAAGAGCAAGACTAATTTGGTTTTGAGTAAAAGTGACTGAGAAATAAGCCCCCAGAAGGAGAAAAAGTAAATAAGGAACTATTAAACCGACTTGAGATTTTATATTCATACACTATTCTAAAAGCAAAAATGCAACTTCAAAAGTTATGAAGTTGCATTTATTCGATAAATTTTTAATAAAACCTATTTACAGCCCGCTTTGAACTTGGGTTGTTCAATAGTCCTATCAAGTGCTGATGTATAAACTTTTCTTCTAACCGTACATTCAATTTCTTTAACTTTTTCAGAAGGTTTCAAACCAAAAAATTCATGGGGAATCATTGTCAATGAGAACATTCCTGTAGCTTCATCCTTCATCATTTGAAGTTTAGGATTATTGGCAGTTAAAAAGAAAGAAGCAGGTTGATAGGTAACAGTAGTAGCTGAAACAGTATCAGTAGCTGTGCATTTAATCCACATGTATGCATCACCTGAAGCTAAATCTTTCATACCCGGATTTGTATCAACCGGATTGTTATAAATCAAGGTAGTTATTTCATTTTCATTGATGATTGCAGGGAATTGATAGATGAAACCTCTAACTAATTTTGGAGCAGAAATAGTAATGGTGAAATCTTCTGTTTTTAAATCAGGTTCACCATAACCTCCACCATCTTTTGGTTTTGCAAGAAATTTAATTCCTTTAGAATAAATATCAGAAGCCGGAACTTCATAAAATTCAGTTGGAATCATTTCATAATACCAAACCTTCGGCCCTTTAGATTCATCCTTTTTCATAACAAGGACATCATTTGAACTTTTCCAAGGTTTATCGCCGGTACCATTCACTTTAGGATTATCACCTTTTAATTCAATAGGGCTCCATGTCCAGATATGAAAAGGACCAGGCAAATCTTTACAAGAAGTATTTGTAGTTTTATCAAAATCAACATATAATCTGATAGGTTGAGTAACATCCGGATCTTCCGGTTCAACCCAGGCAGCCTGACCAAAAACACCAAGAGAAAAACAAGCCATGAAGGCAACAGTCAAAATTCTTTTTATTGAGTTCATGATTATTTTCTATTAAAAGTTAAAACAAAACTTGAAGCAGCAGCGGGAGCTTTGTCGTTTTTACACTGAAGAAAAACTTCACGCACCAATTTCAAATTATCTTGAGGACGAATTGGACCGCCTAATTTTAAAACCACTGTATTTCCTTCAACTGATTTAAAGGTAACATATAAAGGAGCAGCAGGATCATCAAATGACCAAGTTCCTGAAGTACCGCCAAAGAAGTTTACCGGCACTCCGGTTGTATCAACGGTGAAAGTATTATCAGTAAAAGTAACATTTGGCATATTACCTTTTGAACTGAAATAATTAGTTAGGTTATAAGATTCTCTGGTTAATGATCTTTCATCAACCTGAACAGCTTGAACCATTGTCCAGGAAGCTGTAATTCCTTCAACTTTATTCGCAGGAGTTCCAATTTCTTTCAGCTCCTTTTTACAAGCAGAAAAAATCAAGCTTGTAAGTAATGTTAAAACAAGTATTTTTTTCATAAAAATTAAATTATTCGCAATTACCTTCATCATTAAAAACAAAAATGCTGGTACGTTCATTTACCGGAAATTGTAAAGCCAATCCCGGGCAATTCCATCTCGAATCGCGGATTTTAACAGTAGAACCGGTTGGGTCTTCTTTAGCACCAATTCTTTTCAAATCCTGAGTGCGCTCACCTTCAATTGGAAACTCCAAACGACGTTGTTTACGAGCTTCAGCAATGATTTGAGGAGCACTGGCATTTGATGGTAAATTATTAACACTTGAACCAAAAGCTCTACTAATTATTGCATTTACATCGTCTACAGCTGTGGTTAAATCAGAACCCAATTGAGCATTAGCTTCTGCACGCATTAATTTCAACTGTGTTAGATATAACATTGGAACACTTAAGAAGTCAAAATCGAACTTTTTGATACCATAAGTTTCAGTACTTGTTCCAGCATTAAAGATGGCATAAAAATTAGAACGTCTATCGGCAGCATCGGCAGTACCTGCTAGATACATGCTTCTCGATAACCTGAAAGGAGCAGGATTTGCCGGATTAACAATTCTAAAATTACCAATAAATCTTGAAGCACGGTTATCCTGAGTACTAGTACTTACAAAACTGAAGATATTTTCCGAAGAAGTTAATGCATTTTCGAAACGATTTAAAGTTGTATCCATTGAATAAGCCGGTATAACTACATCACATAATTCTTTGGTTTTTGTATAATTATTCATTTGGAAATATACTTTAGCCAACAAAGCTCTTGCAGCGTTTTTATTGGCATAGTTTCCGTTTGTTTCAGGAAGGTTTGCGATTGCATCATTCAAATCAGAAACAATAAAATCGTAAACCGCTGCAACAGAAGAACGAGGCAAAGGTTCAGTATTTGTGCTCTTTTTGATTACAATACCAGGATGAGTATTATCTGGAGTATAACCATAAGGTTGAGCCCAAAGACGAACGATATCGAAGTGAGCTAAAGCTCTTAAAAACTTACCTTCAGCAATCATTTTTTGTTCTGAAACAGGATCTACTACGATACTTTTTTCATTCAATTTTTCTAAAAGATAATTGATACGAAAAACCGGTCTGTACATTTCAGTATATAAGCCACCTACATCAGCGTTAAAGAAATTGGTTGTTCTTAAATAAATTGGAACAACAAAACCACTTTGAGGTTTTTCCAAGTTATCACCTAACAATTCATTGAACAATTGAACTTGTCCGTTGTATTGATTAGCTAATGCATCATAAGTAGAATTTAGTAACGCTTGCAAATCAGCCTGTGTTTTTACAGCATCTTCTTCTAATTGCACACCTTCGGGCTTAACATCTAACCATTTGCGGCAAGAGCTAAGTGAAAGAAGGGCTAATGCTATTATAAATATTCTCTTCATAATTCTTTTTTTTACTTTTTAATACTAACTAATTAAAACTCAAGATTTAACTGAATAGTGTAAGATTTTTCCTGAGGTGGTGTCAAGTAAGTGATATTTTGAGCACCCATATTTCTTGAAGTATTTAATGCACCTGTACCTCCACCTTCTGAATCTCTACCAATTTCAGGATCTAAACCATCATAATTAGTTAAAGTGAAAATATTGGTTGCAATAGCAGAAATTCTTAAGCTGGCAATGTGCATGCGTTTGCAGGTTGCAGCAGGAACATTGTAAGCCAAAGTTAAGTTTCTTAACCTGGCATAACTTCCATCTTTTAACCATAAAGTAGTATTACTCCATTCATCAGGTAATCCATAAGTACGAAAATCTTTAGTTAAACGAGGGAATTTAGCAACATCACCAGGAGTTCTCCAACGGTCATAAACCCTTGGATCCATGTTCCAATCTGTGATCAATGAAGCCTGACGTTTTTGAGATGATTCATAGATATTACTTCCAACACTAAATACAACTAACATACTCAAATCCCAATTTTTGTATCTCAAATTATTGGTCATACCGCCAATTGCATCCGGAAGAATTTTACCAACTGCTGTTCTATTGTTATTGTTATAAACGAAAGTTTCATTTCCGTTAATGTCAAGGTAAATTGGACGACCTGTTGCAGGATCAACTCTAGACCAACGAATTAAATAGTTAGTACCTACTGCTTGTCCTACAACAACACGCGTATCATTTGTACCACCGCTCACAGCATCTTCACTGTAAACACCAATTGAAGTAATTTCATTGTGGTTTCTTGCTATGTTAAAATTGGTACTCCATTGGAAATTTTTAGTCATGATATTTTTTGATTTCAAACTGAATTCAATACCTCTGTTTAAAATACCACCAACATTACTCCAGTAAGTTGGGAAACCAACAGAAGCAGGAATACTTAATTCCATCAAAACATCTTTAGTTCTTTTTTCGTAGTAATCAGCTTCTATAGAAATACGGTCTTTTAGGAATCCAACTTCTAAACCAACATCAAAGTTATCAGAAGTTTCCCAACGTAAGTTTGGATTAGGTAATTTAGTTGGGAATAAAGTTCCGTTTCCGTTGTAGGTAATGTTATTTGTAGCTGAAGAATAAGTTCCATAACGAGCATCATCAGGAATACCGGCATTACCAGAGCGACCCCAACCTGCACGAACTTTTAAGAAAGATATGTTTCTATTGTCTTTTAAAAATTTCTCTTCTGAAATAATCCAACCTGCAGATAATGAAGGGAAAGTTGCCCAACGGTAATTTTCACCAAAACGTGAAGAAGCATCTACACGATAAACTGCCTGAACATTAATTTTACCTTTGTAATCGTAGTTAGCACGACCAAAATAGCTTAAGAAAGCCCAATTGGTACCATTATCAACGTAAACAGGAGAAGTCAATAAAAACTCAGGACTTTTCACATACATATCAGGAACATTAGAAGCAAAAGTTCTTCTTCTCAAAGTATTTGCTCTTTGGTATTCATTACCGGCCATTACTGAAAAGCTGTGGTTTTCGCCAATTTTTGATAAATAGGTTGCAGTAGCGTAGTAGTTAAAGTTTTTTACAAAAGCCATTCCTCTGTATGCATCACCATCGTTAGCCTGACCGGTAATTTCAGAAGAACGCCATTGGTCGTCCTGCAAGTTCATATAATCGTAACTGGCTTGTCCACGAACAATTAAATTTTTAACCGGAGTAATATCAACACTAATTCCATTAAGTGCTCTTAACTCTTCGGTTCTCCATTTCATGTTATTCATATCACGAACTGGATTACTACCACCTCTGTACCAGGTACCATCTGCATTTCTTGTAGGATAAATTGGCAAAGCAGTTGACATAGCAGCACCAAGTCCACCTGACCAAGCCGCATTAACACGATTATTTACACCACTGCTTAATGAAGAATTGTAGCCAAATTTTAACCATTTATTGGCTTTATAATCCATGTTTAAACGACCGGTAGTTCTAACGAAATTATTTCCTTTTAAATAAGAACCGTTATCGTCATATGAAATATTCATTTGGGTATTCAACTTTTCGCCACCTTTAGCAGCACCGAAAGTATATCCATGTTTAAAACCGGTATGAATTGTTTCATCAACCCAATCAGTATTATTCGCATTTGCCTGGTCATAAGTCAAACCACCAGGAAGAGTAGCTCTACCTGCATTACCATCATTTTCCCAAGCTTCCTGGTTTAATTGTAACCATTCTTTAGAATTTAACATTCTAGGTCTTGCAGTAGGAAGGGAAACCCCGGCGCGAGCAGAAGCTGTTAATTTCCATCCAGGTTTTTTAGCTCTTTTGGTTGTAACTAAGATAACACCATTTGCACCACGAGAACCGTAAATTGCATTTGCAGCAGCATCTTTTAAAATTTCAACACTTTCAATATCATCAGGATTTAAAGTAGCAAGTGGATTGTTATTCATACCTCCACTATTACCTAACATGAAATAATCTTGCGTAATTGGAATTCCATCAACAACATAAAGAGGATCACCGCTTGCTGAAATTGAAGATATACCACGAACACGCACAATTGATGCTGAACCAGCCATACCGCTACCAACTGTTACCTGAACACCGGCAGCTTTACCTTGCATGGCAGCCTCAAAACTTGGCACAGGTAAATCATTTAATTCTTTACCACCAATTTTAGAAACAGCACCTGTAACTTCTCTTTTGCGTTGAACACCGTATCCAACTACAACAAGTTCATCCATTTGTTTTAAGTCTTCCTTCATCACAACTTCAATATTTACTGAACTTGTACCTAAAGTAACTTCCTTCACAATTGATGAATAACCAACTGAAGAAATCTTCAATTTGTAATTTCCCGGCTTAAGACCTTTAATTTCAAAAGCACCTAAAGCATCTGTAACGGCACCTGTTGTAGTTCCTTCAACCTTAACAGTGGCGCCGATTACTGCCTCTTTTTTATTGTCTGTAATCACACCCCTTATGCTTTGTGCATGGGCCATGCTTACACCAATTAGCAGAAATAAAAAAATCAGTAATTTTTGTTTCATTTCGTATTAATTATTGTTTGTTTTTGTTTT
>JBIPMI010000261.1:0-4466 GCA_044369215.1 Bacteroidia bacterium
GCCAGCACTCAACAACGCGGACCAAAGGTCCGCGTTGTTGAGTGCTGGCGGATTTTTGTTTACAGCATTTTTCTATAAACATGTGACCACCTTCAGGGTCATAAATATAGAATAACCAAGTTAATTCAAACTTAAATTAGTTTTTAAAATACATTATCAAATTAGGCTTTTCATTTTAAAAAAATTGCCAATTGTAAGTATCTAAATTTTCGATTTTACCTTACACAAAACACCAATCGAATGTCTATAAAATTTATAAACCTTGTTTGGAATAAACCGACAAATTGATTAAAATCGAGGTACTTAATCCGAATGAAAACCATTTTAATTCAAATAAAAGACCCTAGATTTTACAAACTTCTTCAGGATTTAGAGGAACTAAATATCCTCGAAATTGTGAAACAAAACGAAAAAGAAATTGAAAATCGCTCAGAAAAATATTCTGGAAAATTAAGTTCGGAGGCGGCAGATGAACTTAATGAATATGTTAAAAAAAGTCGCGAAGAGTGTTAGGCTAATTTATCTACTTTAAAAACACAATGGTTTTTTGAATTTAGATTTTTAAAAAAATATATGGTTTAAGTTAAATAACTAAAATCAATTAAATTTGTATTCATATCATAATGGAAAGCATTATATTAATAAAGTTAACAAATAATAAAGCAATTAAACTTCTTAGGGATATGGAGGAACTTGATTTAATTGGTGTTCTAGATGAGAATATCGAAACTAAAAAAGTTAAACTATCTGACAAGTATAAAAATGTCTTCACAAAAGAAGATGCAAAAGACTTTATTAAACATACTGAATCTATGCGTAAAGAATGGGAAAATACTTAATTGACAACAATGTAATTTCCCACTACTTTTCTTCATTTACACTTAAAATGGAATGAATTTTATTGGAGAAATCTTGGATAAAACGCCTAATATTTCAGTAATTACAGAAATTGAAGCCTTATCTTGGATTAATCCTGACCCACAAAAAGAAAATATTATAAAGAATTTCATAAGTGAATCTGTAATTATTCAATTGAGTCCAGAAATAGTAAAAAAGTGCATAGAAATTCGAAGAACAAATAAAATCAAAACCCCTGATGCAATTATTGCTGCTACCGCAATAATTTAGAAATACATTTTGATTTCAAGCGACAAAGGATTTGAAAACATAAAAGGTTTAAAAGTATTAAATCCAATTGAGATGTATAATAACTAATTGATCATTTAAAAATGTAAATTGGTCATCTAGATTCCTGATATCAAAATCAAGGACACCATCCCAAAAAGTGTGTAAACTAAATTAGGGATTAATTCTATTTTCAAACATAATAATAAATTGGTTGAATATCTCGCCCCAGTTTCTGATTGGCATGGTCCATGATTTAGAAGCTTCACGTATGGAAAGGTAAACAGATTTTAAAACCGCTTCATCTGTAGGGAAAGACATTTTGTTTTTCGTGTATTTTCTAATTTTACCATTAAGGTTTTCAATGACATTTGTGGTATAGATTATTTTTCTGATTTCAAGTGGGAAGTCCAAAAATGCTGTAAGTTCATTCCAGTTTGCTTTCCAGCTCTTGATAGCATACCCGTATTTACTGCCCCATTTTTGATCTAGCGCATTTAATGCAAGTTCTGCAGCTTCTCTATTTGGCGCGTTATAAATATCTTTCATATCGCTTGAGAACTCTTTTCTTTCTTTCCATCCAACAAATTTGCACGAGTTGCGGATTTGGTGAACGATACAAACCTGCTTGGTAGCGTCAGGGAATACTGATTTTATGGCATCTGTAAATCCTTTGAGGTTGTCTGTAGCTGTAATTAATATATCCTTTACCCCTCTAGCTTTTAAATCAGTTAATACAGACAACCAGAAGGATGCAGATTCATTCTTCCCAAGCCACATTCAAAGAACCTCTTTTTTACCTTCAATGTTTAATCCTACAGCTATGTAAACCGTCTTATCAATAACCCGCGAACCTTCGCGTACTTTAAACAAAATGCCATCCATCCAAACTACAGTATAAACGGAGTCTAGCGGTCGATTCTGCCAGGTGGTGATATCTTGGATGATTCGGTCTGTAATCCTGGATATAGTGGAGCTAGACACTTCAATATCATAAACTTCTCTTATTTGCTCTTCTATATCATTCACTGACATTCCCTTCGCATACAGGGAGACAATCACATTTTCAATCCCCTCAACCATGCTTTTTCGTTTAGGAACTAACATAGGATTAAAGGTCGATTCACGATCTCGTGGAACCTTGATTACCAATTCACCATCTGTAGTTTTGACAGCCTTTTTTGTATGGCCGTTACGTGCATTTTTTGAGCCAGAGCGTTCGTGTTTCTCATAGCCTAAATGGGCATCCAACTCACCTTCTAATAGCTGTTCAACACCACGTTTCCTCAACCGATCAATAAAGGAGTTTAACTCTTCGCCATTCTTGAATTGTTTCAAGAAATCATCATTTAATAAATCTTCTTTTTTCATTTTTAAAGTGTATAAAGTTATGCAAAAAGTTATTTCCATAAATTTTCCTCGACCTTTCCCTGCCGGGGTCATGAAAATTTCTAGAACAACTTTTTGAGTTTACACACTTAATGAGACGCTACCTTCCGCAACAATTAAGTACTTTCTTTTTTCCATAAGAATATATGTTTGAGTAAGTGAAATTCTTTTAAATGATGAATTTGGGATTTGAGGTTTTATGATACTTATTTCACTTCTGAATAAAATATACTTAATCAATTGATATTTACTATTTCGCTAAAATGATTGGAATGAAGTTAGCAATTATGAAACATTTTTACAATCCCAACTTGGATAGTTATCAGCCTTATGTCTATTATTTTCCCATTGTAAAGGTTGCAAATTTGAAAGTTCATCACTCCCACCTTTTGCTTTTGGCTTTATATGGTCAACTTCCCATCCAAAAATGCTATTATCATTTCCGTATTGTGAATACTCCATAACAGCTCCGCAAGAATCTTTTCTTTTAAGAGCAGGACTTACTCCATCAATAATCCTTCCTTTGGCCCATACGGCTCTAATTGTTTCAATATTAAATCCTCCACCTGAGGTTGATTTGTTTCTATTATGTGACATATTTATAAATTATTAAAGATTTCAATCAGTACTTTTATTGAGTCAGAATTTCTAAATTCATATAATTTAATTCCAGTACTACTGCCGGAGTGCAATGTTATGGCGTTCAAATCATGATCATACTTCATTGAATATTTGGTTTTATTTATAGTAAACCAAATTACATTCTTAATTATTCCATCCTGGTCTCTAACAAGAATGTCTCCTTCTGATTTAATTAAAACAATTCCAATCAATGGGAAAATTACTTCATTTACAGCTTGCGCATGATGAAGAGACCTAGAATTTATACCATTAAGATACTCTCTAAGTAGGCTAATTTCTTCTATTTTCCTTGACATAAAAACAAAGATAAACACGAAGAATTCACACTTCTCTTTGATTATTTTTACTGAATAAAATCAATTTGGGTTCGAGGTCATTAAGAAGAATTGTTAATCAAATTCTCTTAATAAAATCATGCATTTATATGAAGCGTTTAATTCTCAAAAGAATCACTTGGTTGATAAAATCCATGAGAAATCATGTAATTAATTAACTCAGAACTTTTATGAATTCCCAATTTTTTCCATATTCTATGCCTATGTGTGTTTACGGTTGTTGCTTCCAAGCTTAAAACCATTGCAGCTTCTTTTGTAGTTTTACCTTCACATATTAATTTGGCAACTTTTAACTCAATCGGAGATAAATGTATTTTAGAGTTTTTAGCTCTTTCGTTGATTTGTTTATGATGATTGACTATTGCAGAAAGTCCCTCATTGTCATAATAAGCCTTATCATCCAATAGAACTTGGTCGATAGCTTTTCTAATCTCAACTAAATCAGCATCTTTGAATAAAAAACCATCTGCATCTATATTGTATGCATTAATTATGAAAGCCTCATTATGAAAGGAGGATATAATTAAAACTTTTGGGGGATTATTACCTTGTTTTATTTTTTTACAAATATCAAAACCATTTTCATTTTTTAACCTTATGTCTATTAATATTAGATTAAACTTTATTCTTTTGATACCTTCGAATAACTCTTTACCTGTACCATAGGCTGCCACTTGATCAACGTATGGTATCCTATTCAAAATAGCCCTAAATCCTTCTCTAATTCCAACATGGTCATCAAGAATTGCTATTTTTATTTTGAGATTCATATTACTGGTTAAATGATATTAAAAAATTAGAGCCATCGTGATTTCGATATTGAATATTTCCCTTCAAAAATTCAACTCTATTTCTTATATTAGATATTCCTATTCCAGATGAGTTATTAAGGGCATCAAAATAGTCAAAACCTGATCCATTATCACTGTAATTTACCCAAATCTGATTATTTATTTTACTAATAGATATTTTTAC
>JBIPMI010000262.1:0-4461 GCA_044369215.1 Bacteroidia bacterium
TGCATGTAATAAAGTTTCATCAGAATAGTAGACTGGGGTCAGTGAAACCATTTCTCCTAATTCATCTAGTTCTATGGTAATGTATACTTTTCCTTCTTTCCCATAAAATTTAGCAGAATTTGGATATACTAAATTTGAACGACTAAAATTAAATCGTTCCTCGTCGCCACCCTGGAACTGTGGCTTTCTTGTGAATTCTTGATTATTAAAATAGCTTTTTATATCATTAGAGTCATTTTTTAAATCATCTTTAGGTTCAGGAGTTTTATCAAAATCTTTTATTTCAATTGAGTCTGAATTTTCCTTGTGATATTTCCAAACTCCTATTCTAACACCATTAATAAATTGACCTTCTGTTTTAATTTTTCCATTTCTAAAGAAAGTTTTGAAATCTTTGTTAATTAAGCCATTTGAAAATTCCATTTTGGCTTCAAAATTCATTTCTTCATTTTCACTATTTTTCTTTAAATGGTAAGTAACTACAGAGCCGGTTTTATTTATCAAATTACCACCATCTATTTTATTACCATTTATATCAAGTGTCTGAACAATTTGCTTGTAAACACCCATATCATATAATATTTCTCTATGTAGTTTTCCATTCAAGAAGTATAAGTTATACATCCCATCAATCTTTCCATATTTTATTTGATACTTTTCATTTAGAATTCCATTTCTGTTATATATTTCCATATCATAAGCTTCATTTGAATTTCTTTTTAAAGTAAATGCAGTTTTTGAATCTTCCCTAAAACTGTTTATGTTTTGTAGCTTATCGTTTATAAATTCACATTTGCTAACAAGCTTGCCATTAATGAATGTGCTAAAGATTCCATTTTTCTTCCCCTCTTTAAAGTCTCCAGTTATGAATAAAATTCCACTATAATCATGGTATTTCCAATTACCATGTTTTTGGTTGTTTACATAAAATCCTTCGGTAATAATTTTGCCTTTATAATACTGTTCATATTTCCCAGATTTAATTGAATTATCGTTTTTAAGAACTGAATATTTTTCAATAACTTCATTGTTTGGATTTGATTTTTGAACAAGTTTGGTGCTTGAACATGAGCTAAGAAATGCTGCGAATAGTAGAATGTAGAAGAAGTTTTTTATGGGCATGATAAAATTGTTTTATAGGTTGTTGATTTGAAAACTTGCGGAATATAGAAAAATATCTAATTCAACTAAAATCAATTATTCGAATCATTAAACTGGCTAGTTATTTGATTCATTTCTTATTTCTTGTTTAATAATAAAGACCATGAAGTTTTATTTCAGATTTACTATTAATTTCCAAAGCAGGAAAAGGAATCTTCACCATAAACATACTATTGAATACGGTTTTAAGAAACTTGTTTTTTGTTGGAATTTTAGCAAAATCAATATCTAATGAGAGCATGTATTGTCTGTATCTTTCTGTTTCGGGAATACTTTTTCCATCATAACTTTTTATGTTTTTGAATTCTCCATACATACCGCCGGCACTGTATCCAAAGGCAATGTTTATCCAATCAGGAATTTGTTTTTTAGGTATGATTTTATTCAAACCTAAACTTAACGTTTTTTGGGTTTGCGAAGGCGGTGATTTTACCACCAAACTACCAACGAAGAACCAATGTTAAAGATAGCAAAAAATGTCAAACGAAGCGATAAGCCACCGCTTTAGCAAACCCAATGTTATGGGCTGGCATATTTCCAAATGTGGTTTTAATTATTAACTAAAATCTTTTGTCGTGGTATAGAAAAACGACTAACACAATATGAGTAAAGTTCAAAATTTTTGGGTTGTAACAAAACCAACAAAATGTTCCACGCTGATTGACATTCTGTTTAGTGCAGATATGAAACGAATGGAATTACAATTTAAATGAGGCTTGTCTGGAAGCGAAATTATCGGTACATTTACAACGAAAAATGAGGCTGAAAAAGTGGCTAAAATGGCGTTATTAAAAGCAGGGGCAATTACAAAACTTTAATCCAAAAAAGTAGTGCAATGTATTTATTGCACTACTTTTAAAATCAAATCATCAAATGGGAAAACATTTAAAAATACTTACTGCTGAATATTTAAACGAGTATTCAACTAAACTTAATATTGATTGGTTCGATGTGTTTAATCAATTTAGAACAAAAAACTTTTATTCTAAAGATGATTTTGAATACTACGTACAATCTTCTGCAACATATTCATCAAATATTGAAGGAAATAGTATAGACATTGATACATACTTAAAAAATAAAAAATTTAAAGTAAAGTCTAAGCCAAAAGAAATGACTGAAATTGACGATTTGATTCTTGCATATAATTTTGCAATGAAGAATAAATTAAGTCAAACAACATTTTTAGAAGTTCACAAGATTTTAAGTAATACTGTTTTGACGCTAAAAAGTCAAAAAGGCAAGTTGAGAAATCAACAAGTCGGTATTTTTAGCAGTGGCAAACTTGAATATATGGCTGTTGAACCTATGTTTGTCAAGGAAGAATTTACAAAGTTATTTTTTGATATAAAAGAGCTAATAAGTAGAGATTTGTCGCATAAGGAAATGTTTTATTATGCTTCTATGATACATTTAATATTTGAAAAAATACATCCTTTTATGGATGGAAATGGTCGTGCTGGTCGTTTATTAGAAAAATGGTTTTTATCAGAAAAGTTGGGGGAAAATGCTTGGTCAATTCAAAGTGAACGTTATTATGCAAAACATAGGTCAGAATACTATCAAAAAATTCATATTGGATTTAATTATTACGCATTAAAAATGGAAAGGTGTGTGCCATTTCTTTTGATGTTGCCAATGTCATTGCGGTCTGCTTAATGCTTGCCCATAACCAATAGGTATGTCCATTGTAATCATAGAACAATTCATCAAATCCATTTCCTAAATAGCCATTAGCTTTGGGAGCATAAGGTGAGGGTGAAAAACTAAATTTATATTTCACAATTTGTTCTTGAAATGCAAGTTCTTGGCCGATAACCAATGCTGAGCCCAATGCATTTGCACCGACATCACTCCAAGAAAAGCCCCAGCCTTCATACATTCCATCCCAGATTTCGATGGGTAATTGTAACATGAAGCCCAAACTTCCTCCATAAATAGCAGCTTTTTTTCTTGAAACACCTGCCCATAATAAGGAATGAAATCCAATATAACTTTCAAGATATGCACCATAAACATGACCAAATTTATCTATTTGATTATAGCCTGCCAAATCATTGTAATATTGAAATGGAACCCGAGGCTGATCTTTGTACCAAATAAATTGCAGATAGGCCATAGAGCCAACATATAAGCTGGAAATACCACCAACTATAGGCACAAATCTTGAGAGAATAATTTTACTGCTGTCTTTTTTCTCTTGTATTTGAATGCTGTCACTTAAAATAGAATTTTCACTTTTTACACCTTTTGCCTTACAATCAGATATTATTGAAAAGCAAAGTATAATTGAAAAAAGCAGGAATCTAATTTGCATCTTCATTTTTTAAATTAGTAGTTATTTGTTTAATCAATCAAGATTTAAAACATACTCAAACACATATATTTAAAATTGAAGTTTTCATCGAGGTAAATCACTCCGGGTTCTAAATGTGTGCTATTAAAAAAGTGGAGTTCATGTCCAAATAACTTAATATCTTCCATTGCAAAGAATTCAATTTCATTGTTTGATCTTAATTCTACAGCCCAAGCAACTTGATAGTTTGAGTTGATTTTAAATAGAATGGGTGGTAATGTATCGCAGTCTATTTCGTTTTTTTGAGTGTTGCTTACATACAATTTTCCTCCATCAATATTAAAAGCTTGTTCAACATCAATTTTTTTGATATCGATGGATATTTTTTTTCCCAAATTAGGGCCATCCTCCATGCCACAATCAGCATAGATTTTGAATTTTTTATTATCGTAATAAAAATAGGTGGCAATTGCTACAAGTGTGATTATAATCAAAATGAAGATAACCGTAATTTTTGTTGATGAAGACTTCATTTATTTTTCCTTTTGATAACAAACACAAATACAATCAGCACAACAATAAACAATAGCCCTGTTTTTACCCTCGATATTTTAGTTTCAACAGATATTCTAGAAGCATCCTCAACCCATCCTTCCATGGCAGAGCGGTCTGCTATATCAGCAGGTATTCCCCAAAAGAAATCACCAACCAATATTGACATGAAAAGAATAAGAATTAGTGTTATGATTATTCTTAAAACCTTGTAGATTTTGTTCATTGTAATGGATATTGGCAATTTTCTTAAACCAATAACTTTCTTATTTCTTCTGGCACTTCAACTGATTTTTCCTGTTCATAATTTACCCAAACTATCTTTGAACTTCCGCTGGTATACAAATTGTTTTCATCTCTGATTTCGTAATAAGTCATGAAGCTACTTCTGCCTAATTCACCACCAAAAACTTTAACAGTTAAATCACAAGGATAAATCACTGCTTTATGAA
>JBIPMI010000263.1:0-4439 GCA_044369215.1 Bacteroidia bacterium
TTTTATTGAGAAATTATGCAAATTGCCAAGGATTAGTTTTTAAGGATGTAATGATGAAAATTTACGCAGAAACAGAAAGATTGATTCTTAGAGAAATGATTCAGGAAGATGCAGAAGCATTTTTTGAAATGGATTCAAAACCAGAAGTTCATAAATACTTAGGAAATAAACCTGTAAAGAATATTCAACAAACAAGAGATATAATTGAATTTGTTAGACAACAATATCTAGATAGTGGAATTGGTCGCTGGTCACTTATTGAAAAGAAAAGCGGAGATTATGTTGGTTGGGGCGGACTTAAAATTATAAGGGAAGAAACGAAAAATATAATAGATTATTTAGATGTTGGATATAGGCTTACTCCAAAACATTGGAATAAAGGTTATGCAACAGAATCGGCAATTGCAAGCGTAAAATATGGCTTTGAAAAATTAAAGCATTCTATGATTTACGCTATAGCACATAAAGAAAACAAAGCTTCTAGACATGCATTAGAAAAAACCGGATTGATGTGCACCGATGATCATGATTGGGAAGGAATTCCTTGTGATTGGTTTGAAATAAGTTTTGAAACTTGGAAAGAAAAACATAGTTTCAATACGAGTAAAATTCTATTATTTTAATTTAAATTTTGAACTTACAAAATGATTAAATCAATTAAGCCCTTTATTGGTGCTAAAGATTATATAAAATCTCAAGAGTTCTATCGTGAAATGGGTTTTGAAGCAACTATCCTGAGCCATAACCTAATTGTTTTTGAACTGGAAGAATTTGCCTTCTATTTACAAGACGCCTATGTTGAAGACTGGATAAATAATTCAATGGTTTTCTTGGAAGTTGAAGACATTAATACATTTCACAATACATTATCAAAAAAAGATTTACCAACTAAATTTGAAGGAGTTAGGTTAAGTGAAATCAAACTAATGCCATGGGGAAAGGTTTGTTATTTACATGACCCTTCAGGTATTTTATGGCATATTGGAACATTTCAATAAAGCAAAATGAGTGAACTAAAAATTGGTATTATGGGAGCAATGTCCGAGGAAATTGAGGGCATTCTTGAATTGATAGATTCTGTAAAAGAAATAAAAATAGGCAATCGCACTTATTACGAAGGTAAAATCAATCATATAAAAGTCGTTTTGGTTTTTTCGAGGTGGGGAAAAGTAGCAGCATGTTCTACAGTGTCTGCTTTGATACATCATTTTGGAGTGAACCAAATACTGTTTACCGGAGTGGCCGGAGCCATTCTGAATGATTTAGAAATTGGAGATATTGTAATAGGTAAAAGATATATTCAGCATGATTTGGACGCCAGACCATTGATGAAACAATTTGAAATTCCATTATTGGGCAAAACCTTTATTGAAGCTGATCAAGAACTACTACAAACTATTGAAAAAGCAGTTTGTAATTTTGCTATTCATTTAAAAAATAAACAATTAATTTCAGATAATATTCTTTCTAAATTTAATATAGAATCACCTAGAATATTGATTGGAGATATTGCCAGTGGAGACCAATTTTTCTCAAGTTTAGAACAAAAAAATCAACTGAGTAGTTTATTACCAACCATAGTATGTGTTGAGATGGAAGGTGCTGCTGTGGCTCAGGTTTGTTATGAATATGGAATTCCATTTTGTATAATCAGAACCATTTCGGACACAGCAGATCATGATGCTCATCTTGATTTTCCAAAATTCATTAAAGAAGTATCAGGTAAATTTTCAACTGAAATTATCAAAGAATACTTTAAACTTATTGAAACATGAGTACCACAAAATTATTAGCTAAACATTTCAAGGAAGTTTATTTTGGAGGCAACTGGACCAGCTCGAATTTAAAAGAAACGCTCGATGATATTACTGTTGATGAAGCAAATTTTAAGATAGCAGATTTCAATACCATTTTATGTTTGAGTTACCATATTCATTATTTTGTAGTGGTTCAAACAACATTTCTTAAAGGATTAGAAGTAAAAGCCAGTGATAAACTAAGTTTTAATCATCCTGAGATAAATGATGAGATTGAATGGCAGGAATACAAAAATAAATTATTGAATGAGGCTGCTGAATTAATTCAGCTATTGGAAAAACTAGATGATGATATTTTACTTTTTGATTTCATTGCTCCTCAATATGGGAATTACTTCAGAAATATAAATGGATTGATTGAACATACCCATTATCATTTAGGACAAATTATTTTAATAAAAAAACTTGCCAGAATTCAAACATTTTAAATCGTAACTAATGTAATCCCTAAAATCGAGACTATAAAAAGGAGAGATAGCAGCTAAAAGCTTCATGGTTTTTAGACTTTTGTTTTCATCGCACAAATCTGCGTTTAATAAAAAACCTAAGTATTGACATTTGATAAGAAATTCACAGAACAAAAAACTTAATAAATTCTAAAAAAAACTTGCTTTATTAAAATTTTTAAAAGTATATTTATCTGATTATTAAATACATTATGAAAACAATTTTACTCAATCTCTTAGCTGTTGCAGTTGGAGTTATTTTAGGGAGCATGGCAAATATGGGTATTGTAATGATTAGTGATGCTATTATTCCTCCACCTATAGGAGCTGATTTAATAACAACAGAAGGATTAAAAGCATCTATGCATTTATTTAAGCCAATTAACTTTTTAATGCCATTTTTAGCACATGCTCTAGGTACTTTGGTTGGTGCAACACTTTCAGGATTAATCGCAGCAAGCCATAGAACCAGATTTTCCATGGCCATTGGAATATTCTTCTTAATAGGAGGAATTCTAAGTGTTTATATACTTCCATCACCACTTTGGTTTTCAATAGCAGATTTAACATTGGCTTATTTACCAATGGGATATATTGGTGGTAGATTGGCATTGGTTCTGAAAAAATAGGAATAAATGAAAATATTAACTTATTCGATATTTTTTGCAATTGGTTTGTTTTTAGTTCGATTCCTGTATTCCTGTAATTCGTTCCAATTAAGTGATGCGGATAAAAATCTGGCTAAATCAATGGAATTTGATGAAGATGTTTTAAAAGAAATTAAACCTTATTTTTCAAATCCTCCTGAAGAATTCCACTACTCATTAGGAAAAACTTTGGTCGATGACAAATGGATAGAAACCGATACGATTCATGCTAAAGGGATTGCTATTTATGAAAATCCACCAAAATCTTCAGAAAACGTGTTATTACTAAAAGATAGGATACACGCAAAAGGATATACAATATTTTTAATGGAAAATAATTTTGGTATTGAAAAACGAGCCGATTTAGTTGGAATTCTAAAAACTACTGATAAATATGAAATTTTAAAAATCATTGAAACTGATGGAATCAATCATGATTTAGAAAATGATAGTTTGATTCAAATAATTAAAAAATTAGATACAACTTATGATTTGGAATTAATTGGTGCAGGAGGCGATTGGTGCGAGTTTATCATCCATAAAGAACCTTCGGATTATCAAAAATTTGCAAAAGAAATTTATGAAATCTGTCCTGATATTGTTGACCAGGGAACAGGAAGTGTGGAGGCTTTGGCTGAAGAAATGAAAAGAACAAAACGTCTCTATTTTTGGTGGGATTAGTTTATAAACAATGAAATTATAAAATTCACTTATAGAGGATTTAGGGTTTTGGATTTACTTTGATAATTTGAGACATTAACAGCCTTTAATTTTATTAAAAAACTATCATAAAAAAACGGCATTGATGTTTTTCAATGCCGTTTTTTTACAGAATTATTCTTAATGTACAGCGAAAGTTTTAGTTACTTGATTACCATTTTTACTGATAACAACGAAATAAATTCCCGGACTTAAAGCTTGAGAGTCACAAAATACTTTTGAATCTTTTGTTTGAAAAGGAATTTCAATCTGATGACCTAAAACATCTGTAAACATTAGTTGAGCACCAATTAAATCTGCGCCTTCCAATACAAATTTGTCGGAAGTAGGATTTGGATAAAGGTTGATTGTTTTACCAAAATTTATCTCCTCTTTACTTAAAAACCAATCAGTAGTAAAACCATATTCAATTTCACTTCCAAAATCAGGTTGCAAAGTTTTAATCACTGACCCATTTGTATTTTTGAATCTGATAAACCCTGTTCCTTGTGAACTATTAGCCCACCACTGAACGCCATCGGCGCCTTTATCTTTTACTCTTAACCTGTAACATCCACTTAATTCATAAGTATTTGAATGTAACGTTGTGGCTTTAGTAAAGGTTTTTGAATCGATAACATTACCTGATTCATCTAATATTTCGTAAGAATTTTCTGTAGGATTATTATTGGTATAAAACTCCAATGTGAATTTTCCAGGTAATACTTCAGGTCTGTTAAATGGTGATTCCATTTTATTGTTATATACATATTCATCAGCCTGTCCATTTACTGTTTTAATTTCAGCATAAAACTTATTACCTGTTTGTT
>JBIPMI010000264.1:0-4419 GCA_044369215.1 Bacteroidia bacterium
CCCTATTAATTGGCGCTATTCACTGATTTAAATCCCACTTTATTCTGATTATTATCATTTCAAAACTTGCCGCTGATTATGTTTTTTGTATCAGAATATGAATCAAATTATGCAAAACGAATTGAGGTCGGATTTAGCCAGAGAAATCAACGGAGTAATTGATTTCCCAATGTTCAAATGCCTGAAACCAGAGGAAATTTCTTTGATTGAGGAACAACGAACACAAAAAGTTTATAAAAAAGGGATGGTGATATTTTCTGAAAATTCGCAACCCAGAGGAATCTATTTAATTAAAGAAGGAGCAATCAAACTGTTTCATTCAAACGATGAGGGGCAGGTGCAAATAATTCGTTTGGCACGACAAGGTGAATTGCTTGGTTATAGAGCTTTATTAGCGGGTCAGCCTTATAAAGGTGCAGCAGAAACCTTGATGGATTCGGTATTGCTCTTTATTCCATCCCAAATATTTTTCCAAATACTGCATAGCAATCATGAACTAACTTTAAGTATGTTAAAAATGTTGGCAATTGATTTAGATGATTCTGTACAAAAAGGCAATTCGATGTTTACCAAAACCGCTCCTGAAAGATTGGCTGAAACCTTGTACTGGATTAGAAACAATTTTGGAACAAGAGAAGATGGAGCAATCAATGTTTTATTAACCAGAGAAGACTTAGCAAATTTTGCCGGATTAGCTACAGAAACAGTGGTTAGATTATTGCATCTGTGGGAATCGGAGAACTTATTAGAACTGAACAAGAAGTACATTGCAATTACAAATCTTCATTTGTTTGAAGATAAATTTTCATTAAGAAAAAACGAACCGGTTAAGTGGTAATTGTTTTTTTTGATTAAATAACAACTAGCTAAAAAGGGCTTGAATCATAATCGATTCAAGCCCTTTTTAGTTTTATACAAACTGAATTATGAATTATTCAAGAATGATTTTCTTCCTTATTATTTGATCTTCTGATTTTAATTCCAGAACAAATAAACCTTTGTGTTTTTCTGATATTTGAATTTGATCCGGATTTTTGTTTGCCTTGCCATTAAACAAAACTTCACCATTTAAATCTTTTAGCTCGTAAGAAAATCCGCTTGTCTTGTTTAGCCAATGCATTTCAATTAAACCATTGGATGGATTTGGTGATACTTTTACCTCACTATTCATTTCAGACATTTGAATTGATACAATAGGAGAGTATTCAAAACTACCATCCTTATCAATCATTTTTAATCTATAAAAAATTTCAGATTCATTCTCGTAATTATAATCATTAAATTGATAAAATCTTTTGTTATTCGAATTGCCTGCAGCCTGAACTTGTCCGATTTTATTAAAGTCTTCAGTGTTTTGCTGTCTTTCAATTTCAAAAATATCACTGTTGATTTCACTTGAAGTAATCCAATTTAAAATAACTTTTGATTCATCTTTGTGTGCATCAAAAGACAATAGCTTAACAGGTAATGTTGTGATGTTTCCTGTTAATGGTGTGGTAGTTCTATAAACATGGTTTCCATTGATACCATTGTATTCATATACATCAAAACTATAATTGCTAACCATACTCAAGCCGGACACTGTAACTGTATTTCCTGAATCATTGTAAACACAAAAATTATTATTCCCAGTTTGTTGACCCATTCCAAAAAAGCTTGATGACAAATAATCATTCAGGTTTGTTGGAACTATTGCAAGATTCGAAGTTAAGCGAGCTATAACTATTCTTCTGCCACCATTACCTTTTGTCCAATTTAAGGTTACTGATGTATTGGTAATATTTGAAAACGATAAACTTGATGCAGAAACTGTTGGAGCAGTAATCACAAACATTCTTGCATTTGGTCTAGATGTATTTCCAGTTGTTGTTACAGCAGTTCCAGAGCACAATGAAGCGGTATTGTCAGCTCTGAACCATCTTGATGTTCCTGCAGGTAAGCCAGCAGTTATAGCTGTTAATGTATTGCCAGCAACTCCACCATTGTTATTGTTAAAACAAACTTCAACAATAATATTTGAAGTTCCATCCCAATAAAAACCAGGTGAAAGCGGATGTAAGTTCCAGCCAATATTTGCATTATAAATAGCACTTGAAAAAACTGTTGTCAAACCAGTTTGCCAACCTGGGGTTAAGTCGTTAACGGTGGAATTTTTCATTGAAATGGAGAAACCATTTAAACTACCACTAACCAATGAGCTAACATTAAAGCCAAATTCGGTTAACATACCAGCAGTAACTCCTCTAGCGCTTAATTCTGATGCTCTATATATAAATTGATGCTTAACTCCACCAAAGTAATTACCATAAGGAGCAGGAAACGCTGTAGATGTATTAGAGCCAGTTCCAGTTCCAATGGTGATATAACTTCCAGCACTTGGGTCATCAATTGCAAATACAGGTGATATTGTATAAAAAATATTTCCTATTGGTTCAATTTTTAGTCGGGCATTTTGACTTGTAAGTGCAGTTGGTAATGTTATTAACTGAGAGCCATCATTTGGTGTTGAAGCAGCAAGAACGTGAGGAAATGTTAATCCTCCATCTACTGAAAGGGATATTTTAACATTGGCTACATTTATAGGTGCAGCATTACTACCTCCTAAACTCCAAGTAAGTGTTTGTGAACTTCCAACTGCCCATAAACTTGGAGCATTTGTAATAGCAAATGGACCTGTATTCGTTACCGTTATTACTTTGTTGTTTACATCATAATCAACACCTCCACATAGTGCTTGTCCATCTCTAACAGTTAATCTAAAATTTAAAGTTTGAGCAGCAGTTGACAATACTTCACCAACAGGAACAGTATTGTTTAGAACGGCATTGTAATTTGGAATAAATCTAGTTGGACTTGTACTTGGATTATAACTTCTAAATCTAGGACCTGTTGCAGAAGGTGTATTTGGAGCAGAAGACGAGCCTAGGTTCATTTGTTCCCAACAATAGGTCAATGAATCACCATCAGGGTCGGTTCCAGAGCCCGTTAAAAAGAATGGTGTGCCAAAAGGAATTGCATGAGCAGTTGTGCCCACATTAGCAACAGGTAAACTATTTCCAGAAGAAACAATAGTTCCACAAGTAGCCGCTCCAGTTGTAATGTTTGTTATGATTTCATCAAAGTTGATGGTGTGAAAATAGGCATCACTGTTTGATTGAAGATTTTGTGGAGAACAAATTCCAGCATATGCCATAATAGTACTTCCACTTCCTGGTTCATAAGCAGTAGAAGAATTTCTGTTACCACCAGAACATGAACCTGTATTGCCATTAAAAGAGTGGTTTCCACCAAACTGATGACCCATTTCATGAGCTACATAATCAATATCAAATGCATCATTTACAGGTGCAGCAGAGCCAGTAACTCCTCGAGCTTTGTTTGAAGCAACACAAACAGAACCTAGAAATGCAACTCCACCACCTCCAGTGCTAAATACATGTCCTATATCGTAATTTGCAGAGCCAATTATATTGGTAATATTGGTTTGATTTTCTCCTAATAATGTTGAGCCATTTGAATTGGTATAAGGATCAGAACTTGTTGTGTAAATTAATAAATTGGTATTTGAAACCAAAGTTAAACTAACACCAAATTCCTTTCTGTAAACACCCACAACTCGGTTAACAGTTGTAGTCATTGCTGATAATGCCAAAGCAACAGTTCCTCCATGAAATGTTGTATATTCAAATGTAGCAGCTAAGGCCAAGCGGTATGTTTTTAATTGAGTTCCATTTGATCTTTGTGCAATTGAAGAGCCTGATTTATTTAGGTTTGCTTTGTTTTTAATAGGAGTTACAGGATTAGCTTTGTTTCCATTCACAACTTCAATTTCATTAAATTTATTTTTTGCTTTTAAATCTTTTTTGAAATAACTGATATAATATTCAGTAGTCGATTTTGCATAAGGGTCTACAAATACAGAACCTTCAGGAGATAAAATCATTGCATGAAAACCTTGTAATGTGATATCAATATGAACACTTGCTCTAGGGTTATCAATTCCTTGTCCACGCCATGTATCGATTTCAGGAAATTGTTTGGCCAAGCCCGGCTCCATAATTGAAGAATGATAAACTGCAAACCTTTGAAAAGTATTGTCGGGCATTGGGATTTCTACCAAAACGGCATTTCCGTTCGACTTAAACTCTTCCGGTGCTTGTTTTAACAGACTTCTCATTTCAGACAAATCAAGTTTGAGGACACCATATTTTTCAGGCTTAATCCATCTGTCTGACTCAGAAATAGTTGATGGGGCAGTTGATTTACTCCAAATTAAACTTTGAGCTTGGGTAATGCTTCCAAATAAAATTGTGAAAAGTAAAAATAAACTAAACTTATTGGTCATATATTATAAATAATTCGTACTGATAATCAAGCAAATTGCAACATATTGAATTTGTGCTTAATAAAAAATTAAGA
>JBIPMI010000030.1:0-14148 GCA_044369215.1 Bacteroidia bacterium
GGCCCAACTCATCGGATTGATAAATGCACCCATTATACCCTGCATTGCTTCATAATTTGGCAAGAACTGTGCAATTGTGGAAGGAATAAACATTAAAGCCTGAGCAAAAATAATTGGCATAACTCCAGCAGCATTAACTTTTAAGGGAATATACTGACGAACACCTCCATATTGACGATTTCCAACGACCCTTTTTGCATATTGAACAGGAATTCTTCTGGTTCCCTGAACCAATAAGATTGTCATCATAATAACAGCAAATAATGCTGCTAATTCAACCAAAAATATAACCAAACCTCCACCACTTTCAGACAATTTAAAGTTAAATTCATCTTTCAATGCAAAAGGCAGACGGGCAATAATCCCAATCATGATGATTAAAGAGATTCCATTTCCAATGCCCTTTTCAGTAATTCTTTCACCTAACCACATGATAAACATAGTACTTGATGTTAAAATTACAACTGAACTGAACATAAAGAAGAAGTCTGACATCACTGCAGGATTTGTAATAGAAACAATTGCCTGAGAGTTTTCTGTTTTTAAATTGATCAAAAATCCAATGGATTGAACAGCTGTAATAACAATTGTCAAATATCTTGTAATTTGATTGATTCTTCTTCTACCCTCTTCACCTTCTTTTTGCATCTTTTGGAATGAAGGTACTGCTAAGCTCAATAACTGCACAACAATTGATGCCGAGATATAGGGCATAATCCCAAGTGCAAAAATTGAACCACGAGCAAAGGCACCACCTGCAAACATATTGATTAAACCGAATATACCACCATCAGCTTGTTTAGCTGAACCTTGTAACATATTTGGGTCAACTCCTGGCAAGGTAACATAAGTTCCCAAGCGGTAAGCAAGTAGAAGCCAGAAAGTAAGCGCTAACTTGTAACGCAATTCTTCAATTCGAAGAATGTTCTGGAAAGTTTCTATTAATTTCTTCACTTTATTATGGAAGCTTTAAGGTTCAAACTAATTTGCTGAAATACTTCCGCCTACTGCTTCAATAGCTTTTTGTGCTGCTGAAGAAAAGGCATCGGCTTTAATCTCAAGTGCTGATTTTAACTCACCACGTCCTAAAACTTTAACTAAATCCTTTTTGCCGATAAGTCCGTTAGCTAACAAAACTTCACGATCGATTTTGGTTAAGCCTTTTTCAGCGAGTTCTTGAAGTTTATCAAGATTGATAGGAGCGAATTCTACTCTGTTTAGATTTTTAAATCCAAACTTAGGAATGCGTCTGTACAATGGCATTTGACCTCCTTCAAAACCACGTTTTGTGCTGGTACCACTACGAGAACCTGCACCTTTGTGACCACGTGCAGCTGTTCCACCTTTTCCACTACCCTCACCACGACCAACACGTTTGCCTTCTTTATGGGTTGAACCCGCAGCTGGTTTTAATGTATGTAATTTCATTTCTTCTTTTTTTTAATTTGGTTTGAGATTCCTCTCAATCATTATTAAAGTTTCCGTTGATTAAATATTTTCAATCTTTAAAAGATGTGAAACTTGTTTAATCATTCCAAGTATTGAAGGAGAACCTTCAACTTCAATAGTTTGGTTTAATTTAGTAAAACCTAAAGCACGAACAGTACGCTTTTGATTCTCCGGACGATCAATGGTACTTTTTATCTGAGTTACTTTTAATTTTGCCATTGTATTACTCTCCGTTAAAAACTTTCTTTAAACTTACTCCTCTAGTTTGAGCAATGGTATAAGCATCACGCATATTTAATAATGCATTGATTGTTGCTTTTACCACGTTGTGCGGATTAGATGAACCTTTAGATTTAGCCAATACGTCTGTAACACCAGCACTTTCCAATACTGCACGCATCGCACCACCTGCAATTACACCTGTTCCATGAGCTGCTGGTTTTAAGAAAACTCTACCACCAGAGTATTTACCATATTGTTCGTGAGGAACTGTTCCTTTAAGAACCGGTACCTTAACTAAATTCTTTTTCGCATCGTCGATACCTTTGCTAATTGCATCAGTTACTTCCATGGCTTTACCCAATCCATAACCTACGATACCTTGACCATCTCCTACTACCACCAATGCTGAGAAACTAAATGTACGACCACCTTTGGTTACTTTCGCAACACGGTTGATTGATACAACTTTTTCTTTCAGTTCGATATCGCTGGATTTTACTTTCTTTATGTTTGCTGTTGACATGATTCTACTGCTATAATATTAGAAATTCAAACCTCCTTCACGAGCACCTTCAGCCAGAGCTTTAACTCTGCCATGGTACAAGTAACCATTACGATCGAATACACAAGTTGTTAAACCTGCTGCAATAGCTTTTTCAGCTAATGCTTTACCAACCATAACAGATATTTCCACTTTAGTAACTTTATCTGCTATTGATCTAGATGATGTTGAAATCATTGTAGTACCATTCAAATCATCAATCAATTGAGCGTAAATTGCTTTATTGCTTCTGTAAACCGACAAACGTGGTTTTTGAGCTGTTCCCGTAACGCGGCTGCGAATACGAGCTTTAATTTTACTTCTTCTTGCGCTTTTTGTAGCCATAACTCAATATTATTTAGATGCTGTTTTACCAGCTTTTCTACGTAATAACTCACCTTCGAATTTAATACCTTTTCCTTTGTAAGGCTCAGGAGCACGCAATGAACGAATCTTTGCAGCAACTTGTCCGATTAATTGTTTATCGGCACCTTCTAAAGTAATAATTGGATTTTTACCTTTATCTTGTTCAGTTTTAACTGAAATTTCTTTTGGAATCTCAAAGTAAATATGGTGAGAATAACCAAGAGTAAGGTCTAAAATATTTCCGTCATTAGTAGCTTTATAACCTACACCCACTAATTCTTGACGTTTTTTGTATCCTTGAGAAACACCGAAAACCATGTTATTGATTAATGAACGGTATAACCCATGAAGAGCTTTGTGTCTTTTTTGATCTGTTGGACGAGTTACAAGGATATTTCCGTCTTCCACTTTTACAGTGATATCTGCGTCAACATTTTGAGTTAAAGTTCCTTTAGGTCCTTTAACAGTAACTTCGTTTGAAGGAGAAACTTTTAGTTCAACTCCTGCCGGTAATGCGATTGGTGCTTTTCCTATACGTGACATGTTTTTTTCTTTTTAATGATTAATAAACATAACACAATACTTCACCACCAACGTTTAATTTACGGGCTTCTTTATCTGTCATAACTCCTCTTGAAGTTGTAATGATTGCGATACCCATACCGTTGATTACTCTTGGCATGTCTTCAACACCAGCATAACGACGTAAACCTGGACGGCTTACACGTTCCATTTTCTTGATAGCTGAAGTTCTAGTAACTGGATTGTACTTAAGAGCAATTTTAATTGTGCCCTGATGATTTACTACATCTTCGAATTTGTAATTTAGGATGTAACCTTTTTCGAAGAGTACTTTTGTAATTTCCTTCTTTAATTTAGAAGAAGGTACCTCTACGATGCGATGGTTTGCCTTGATCGCATTACGAAGTCTTGTCAAATAATCTGATATTGGATCTGTCATATGTTTTATTTAATTCCTTGCGAGCAGTTAGCCAAGGCTTTACTCTTTCTCGCTAAGTTGTCTAATGAAAACTAAAGGGCTGCGAATATAGTAATATTCGCACCCCTTACAAATTTTTTTATTTTAGAAACTAGATTTGGTAACTCCCGGGATCTTACCCATAAGGGCTAATTCACGGAATTGGTTACGACAAATACCGAAGTCTCTCATGTATCCTTTTGGACGACCGCTTAATTTACAACGGTTTTTCAAACGAACTGGAGAAGCGTTACGTGGAAGTTTTTGCAAACCTTCATAATCTCCAGCTGCTTTTAATGCTTCACGTTTAGCTGCAAATTGCGCAACAGTTTTTTCTCTTTTACGCTGACGTGCTTTTACCGACTCTTTAGCCATTATAATTCAATTATGATTTTTTGAAAGGTAAACCGAACTCTTTTAATAAAGCCATGCACTCTTCATCAGTTTTAGCTGAAGTAACGAAGGCAATATCCATTCCATTGATTTTGTTAACTTTATCGATAACAATCTCTGGGAAGATAATTTGTTCTGTGATTCCCATGTTGTAGTTACCACGACCGTCAAATCCTTTAAGGTTTAAACCTTGGAAGTCACGTACACGAGGTAAAGAAACAGAGATTAATCTATCAAGAAACTCATACATTCTTTCGCCGCGTAATGTTACACGAGTACCGATTGGTAAGTTTTCTCTCAATTTAAAATTCGAAATTGCTTTCTTAGATTTAGTTGCTACAGCTCTTTGACCTGCGATAAGAGTTAATTCCTCTAAAGCCTGGTCAACTAATTTTTTATCAGCAACAGCAGCTCCAACTCCTTGATTGATGCAAATTTTTTCCAATTTAGGAACTTGCATCATATTCTTATAGTTGAATTTTTCTTGCATTACAGGAATTACCTGTTTTGCATATTTTTCTTTTAATCTAGGTGTATACATACTACTATTTGTCAATTACTTCACCAGACTTTTTTGAAACACGAACTAATTTTCCTTTTTCGTTAGCTTTACGAGCAACTCTGGTAGCATTACCTGAAGCGTCAACTACTTTCAAATTTGAAATATGAACCGGTGCTTCTTTTTTAATGATACCACCTTGTTGATTTTGAGCATTTGGTTTAGTGTGACGGCTAACAATGTTAACACCTTCAACTAATGCACGACTATCAGTTTTGATAACTTCAATCACGCGACCTTTTTTACCCTTATCATCACCGGCGATAACTAAAACCATATCACCTTTTTTCAAATGAAGTTTTGCTGGATTTTTCATATTATTTCCCATCTTACAATACCTCCGGAGCTAATGAAACGATTTTCATGAATTGTTTTTCTCTCAATTCACGGGCAACCGGTCCGAAGATACGAGTTGCACGAGGTTCGTCTTGTGCATTTAATAATACACATGAATTGTCATCAAAACGGATGTAAGATCCATCTGCTCTGCGAACTTCTTTTTTGGTTCTCACCACTACTGCTTTGGATACAGCACCTTTTTTAACGGCACCAGAAGGAAGTGCAGATTTTACACTTACTACAATTTTATCGCCTACAGATGCGTAACGTCTTCCTGTGCCACCCAATACACGGATGCACAATACTTCACGTGCGCCACTATTATCGGCTACTTTAAGCCTGCTTTCCTGTTGTATCATGATTACTTAGCTTTTTCAATGATTTCTACTAGTCTCCAACGTTTATCTTTACTCATCGGACGAGTTTCCATAACTTTTACTACATCATTGATGCCGCATTCGTTTTTCTCGTCATGAGCTTTGAATGTTGAAGTCATCTTAATGAATTTACCATATTTCGGGTGCATCACTTTACGTTCTACGGCAACTACAATAGTCTTTTGCATTTTATTGCTAACTACTTTACCAACGATGACTTTTCTTGAGTTTCTTTCTACAGTTGTATTTTCCATCTTCGACGATTATTGAGCATTTAACAACTGACGCTTTCTAGACTCTGTTAAAAGACGAGCAATCAGCTTTTTGCTTTCGTTTATCTTATTAGGATTTTCTACAGGTGAAACAGCATGGTTTAATCTGAGTTTCACTAGTGAAAGTCTTTCTTCATTAATTCTAGCTGTCAATTCCTTGTTTGACAACTCCCTGATCTCATTATTATTCATGATTATTCAGCGTATTCAGGTTTAACAACAAATTTGGTAATTACTGGTAATTTTTGAGAAGCAAGACGCATAGCTTCCTGGGCTGTTGCCATTGGAACACCGTCTGCTTCAAAAATAATTGTACCAGGTTTGCAACGAGCTACCCAGAATTCCGGTGCTCCTTTACCTTTACCCATCCTTACTTCAGCAGGTTTACGTGTCATTGGTTTGTCAGGGAAAACCCTGATCCAAACTTGTCCTTCACGTTTCATGAAACGGTTTAAGGCAACCCTTGCAGCTTCAAGCTGTTTTGATGTAAGGAAGCAAGTATCCAAAGCTTTCAGTCCGAATGAACCGAAGGCTACTGTGAACCCTCTTCCGGCATTACCTTTAACTCTGCCCTTCTGCTGTTTCCTGTATTTGGTTTTTTTAGGCTGTAACATTTCTACAGTTTATTTTTATCTTCAACAATTACTTTTTTCTTCTATCACCCGAGTTTCCGTTTCCACCCTGTCTTCTATCGCCAGAATTTCCCCTTCTATCTCCACCTCTTCTATCAGGTCTATCTCCGCCTCTTCTGTCAGGTCTGTTATTTCCTCCGCGGTTATCTCCACCTTGAGCTGCCTGTCCAACATTAGGAGACAAATCACGTTTTCCGAAAACCTCGCCTTTACAGATCCAAACTTTGATTCCAATTTTACCGTAAACTGTCATTGCTTCTGCTAATGCATAATCAATATCAGCACGTAATGTGTGTAATGGTGTACGCCCTTCTTTGAATGATTCTGAACGAGCAATCTCTGCACCGGCCAAACGACCAGAAGCCATTACTTTAATTCCTTCAGCACCCATTCTCATGGTAGACGCAATCGCCATTTTTACTGCACGTTTGAAAGAAACACGAGCTTCGATTTGGCTAGCAATTGCTTCACCTACTAAAGCTGCGTCTAATTCAGGACGCTTAATTTCAAAGATATTAATAGCTACATCTTTTTTAGTAAGCTTTTTAACTTCTTCTTTTATTTTATCAACTTCAGCTCCGCCTTTTCCGATTACAATACCCGGACGGCTAGTGTGAATAGTGATGATAATGCGCTTAATTGTACGCTCGATGATGATTTTAGCGATACCACCTTTATTGATTCTGGCATGGAGATATTTTCTGATTTTCTCGTCCTCAATCAATTTATCGGCAAGTTTATGACCGCTGTACCAGTTAGACTCCCAGCCTTTGATGATACCTAAACGAAAACCTATCGGGTTAACCTTCTGTCCCATTCTATTATTTAATTATGCGTTATCAACTGATTCGTTACTAATAACTGTAGCTGCTGATTTACTATCAACTACTAAAGTCACATGATTTGAGCGCTTGCGTATTCTGTGAGCTCTTCCTTGAGGCGCAGGTAAAATACGCTTCAACATAGGACCACCATCTACGAACAATGTTTTAACATACAATTCGCTTTCTTCAACACGGCTACCTTCATTCTTTTGTTCCCAGTTTGCAATGGCTGAGCGTAAAAGCTTCTCTAAACGGTGAGAACTTTCCTTCTTATTATTAAAAATAAGAATATTAAAAGCCTCTTCAACACGCTTACCGCGAATCAGGTCTGCCAACAACCTCATTTTACGTGGAGAGGTTGGACAATTATTCAATTTTGCTACTGCTTCCATTCTGATTAATCTTTCTTAACAGGATGCGACTTAAATGTACGGGTTGGAGCAAACTCACCCAGTTTGTGTCCTACCATATTCTCAGTAACATAAACAGGAATAAATTTATTTCCGTTATGAACTGCGAAGGTGTGACCTACGAAATCAGGAGTGATCATTGACCTGCGACTCCAGGTTTTGATTACTGATTTCTTTTTTGCTTCATTCATTGACATAACTTTGCCTTCCAGCTTGATGTCAACAAAAGGACCTTTCTTTAATGAACGCGCCATATATCCTTATTTCTTCTTACGACTTTCGATAATGAAATTATTTGAGTACTTTTTAGGTGTACGGGTTTTGTAACCTTTCGCCTTCAAGCCTTTACGTGAACGAGGGTGACCTCCAGAAGCACGTCCTTCACCACCACCCATTGGGTGATCTACCGGATTCATTGCGACTGGTCTAGTGCGAGGTCTGCGGCCAATCCAACGATTTGCTCCAGCTTTTCCTTTACGCTCATTCATGTGATCAGGATTTGAAACCTGTCCAACAGTTGCATAGCAACTTGCTAATACAATACGAGTTTCACCTGATGCTAATCTAACAACCGCATGTTTACCATCTCTGTTTAACAATTGTGCTGCTGAACCTGCTGAGCGAACTATTTGTCCACCTTTACCAGGATGTAATTCAATATTATGAATTGTAGTTCCCAAAGGAATTTCACTCATTGGTAGTGCATTACCAACTTCTGGTGCAACACCAGTTCCGCTGATAATTTTTGTACCTACTTCTAAACCTTTCGGAGCTAATATGTAACGCTTTTCGCCATCAGTATAAACAACCAAAGCAATAAAGCTTGTGCGATTAGGATCATACTGAATTGAATCAACAGTACCTTCGATTCCGTGTTTGTTGCGTTTGAAATCGATCAAACGATACATTTTGCGGTGACCACCACCAATGTAACGCATGGTCATTTTACCGGTATTATTACGTCCACCGGAATTTTTCAAGCTTACTACGAGTGATTTCTCCACCTCGTATTTTGGTGTTAACTCTTCGTAGGTATTAGCAGCTTTAAAGCGCGTACCCGGAGTAACTGGTTTAAACTTCCTGATTCCCATCGTTCAATTAAATATTTTGGAAGAAGTCGATTTTTTGGCCTTCTTCTAATGTTACCACTGCTTTTTTGAATGAAGGTTTTCTTCCTGAGAAAAACCCTCTTTTAGTAAACCTAGATTTGTTTTTACCTTGGTAAACCATAGTGTTAATGTTAGTTACTTTAACACCGTACATGCTTTCAACAGCTTTTTTAATTTCGTCTTTATTTGCAGTTTTAGCTACAACAAATCCGTACTTATTCAACTTCTCGCTGATTGCTGTGAACTTTTCTGTAATTAAAGGCTTCTTAAGTATGCTCATTATGCCTTATTTAAAATGTTTTCAATAACACCAACCGAATTTTCTATAAAGATTACTGTATCAGCGTGCAAGATATCATAAGTATTCAAATCTTTTGCTGCCATAATCTTAGTATTAGGAAGATTTCTTCCTGACCTATAAATATTCTCGTTGTAATCGGCAAGTACAAGTAATGTTTTACTACCACTCATCTTCAAACCATCAAGGATATTGATATAGTTTTTAGTTTTAGGACTTTCAAACTGGAATGATTCTAAAACTGTGATGTTGTTATCTTTTGCTTTGTAAGCTAAAGCACTCTTACGAGCCAACTGTTTTAATTTCTTATTCAATTTGAAACTGTAATCACGTGGTTGAGGGCCATGAATTCTAGCTCCACCTACAAATGTACCACTTTTGATGCTACCTTTACGTGAACCACCTGTTCCTTTTTGTCTATGTAATTTTTTTGTAGAACCACTTACAGTACTTTTTTCTTTAGAAGAATGAGTACCCTGACGTTGGTTAGCCAAAAATTGCTTAACATCCAGGTAGATTGCATGATCATTAGGTTCAATACCGAAGACATCATTGTTCAAGGTAACCTTTCTACCTGTTTCAGATCCGTTTGTATTTAATACTGCTAATTCCATCTTACTTCTCTATCAAAACGATTGAACCTTTGTGACCAGGGACTGAACCCTTAACTACCAGAAGATTTTGGTCTTTATGAACCTTCAGGATTTCAAGATTGGTTTTCTTTACTCTTACGCCACCGGTACGACCAGCCATACGCATTCCTTTGAATACACGTGATGGATCTGATGAAGCACCAACTGAACCCGGAGCTCTTAACCTATTGTGTTGTCCGTGTGTTTGCATACCTACTCCGGAGAAACCATGACGTTTTACAACACCTTGGAAACCTTTTCCTTTAGAAGTACCAACTACGTCAACAAACTCACCAACTTCGAACAAATCTACAGTTAATGTTTGACCTAAAGCTAATTCAGTTTCGAATCCTTTGAATTCAGCAACTTTTGCTTTTGGAGTAGTATTAGCTTTGGTAAATATACCTTTAAGCCCTGCTGGAGTATTTTTTTCTTTAGCTTCTCCGTATGCTAGTTGAACAGCTTTGTAACCATCTATTTCGTTGGTCTTAACCTGCGTTACTACGCAAGGTCCTACTTCGATAACAGTGCACGGAATTTGTTTTCCGTTTGCATCGAAGATGCTGGTCATTCCTACTTTTTTTCCTATTAAACCTGACATAGCTTTCTATCAAACTTTAATTTCTACATCCACACCACTTGGTAATTCTAATTTCATCAAAGCATCTACAGTTTTTGCTGTTGAGCTATAGATATCCAGTAATCTTTTGTACGAACACAATTGAAACTGCTCTCTAGCCTTTTTGTTCACGTGTGGTGAACGCAACACTGTGTAGATTCTTTTCTGTGTTGGCAATGGAATTGGTCCACTAACCACGGCACCTGTTGCCTTCACAGTTCTCACAATCTTCTCAGCTGATTTATCAACGAGGTTGTGATCGAACGATTTTAACTTGATCCTTATTCTTTGGCTAACCATGATAATTAAGCTTTTGCTCCCTTTCCGTTAACTTTTGCTAATACTTCTTCTTGTACATTTCTAGGAGCGTCGTTGTAATGACTGAACTCCATGGTTGATGTTGCGCGACCTGAAGTTAAGGTCCTCAACTGAGTTACATAACCAAACATCTCTGCCAATGGAACTTTTGCTTTCACAACTTGTGAACCGGCACGACTATCCATACCTTCCAATTGACCACGACGTTTGTTTAAGTCTCCGATAACATCACCCATATTTTCTTCAGGTGTAAGAACTTCAATTTTCATGATTGGTTCCAACAATACTGGAGATGCTTTACGAGCTGCTTCTTTGAATCCTATTCTAGCACAAATTTCGAAAGACAATGAATCTGAATCGACTGCGTGGAATGAACCATCGTACAATCTTACTTTCAAACTTTCTACTGCATATCCAGCTAAAACACCATTCTTCATTGCAGATTCGAATCCTTTTTGAACTGAAGGGATAAATTCTTTAGGAATTGATCCACCCACGATTTCATTTACAAATTCCAATCCTTTTTTTGCAGGGTCGCCAGGGATTAATTCAAACTGTATATCAGCGAATTTACCACGACCACCCGATTGTTTTTTGTATACTTCACGGTGCGAAACCGCTTGAGTAATTGTTTCTTTATATGAAACTTGAGGAGCACCTTGATTACATTCAACTTTGAACTCACGTCTCAATCTATCAACGATAATTTCCAAGTGTAATTCACCCATTCCAGAGATAACAGTTTGACCTGTTTCTTCGTCTGTATGAACTTTGAATGTAGGATCTTCTTCAGCTAATTTAGCTAATGACATACCTAATTTATCAGAGTCAGCTTGAGTTTTAGGCTCAACAGCTAAACCGATTACAGGCTCAGGGAAATCCATTGCTTCAAGAACAATTGGGTGTTTCTCATCGCACAAAGTATCTCCTGTTTTAATATCTTTAAACCCAACTGCCGCTCCAATATCACCTGCTCCTAAACATTCTACTGGATTCTGTTTGTTTGCGTGCATTTGGAAGATACGAGAGATACGTTCTTTGTTACCGCTTCTGGTATTGAATACATAAGAACCAGCATCTAACATTCCTGAGTAAACACGCATGAAAGCTAATCTACCAACAAAAGGATCCGTTGCAATTTTGAATGCAAGAGCAGCAAATGGCTCTTTGTAATCAGGTTTGCGAGTAACAGGTTCGTTTGTGTCAGGATTAATACCGGTTGTAACTTCTTTATCCAAAGGACTAGGAAGAATTTCCATTACCAAATCCAACATAGTTTGTACACCTTTATTTTTGAAAGATGAACCACAAACCATAGGAACGATTTTCATATCGATGGTTGCTTGACGCAAGGCATCTAATATTTCTCTTTCAGAGATTGAAGATGGATCTTCGAAGAATTTCTCCATCAATTTATCATCATATTCTGAAACAGCCTCTAATAATTTCTCTCTCCACTCAGTAGCTTCATCAATCATATCCGCAGGGATATCAACTACTTCGTAAGTCATACCTTTATCATGCTCATTCCAAACCATTCCACGGAAGTTGATTAAATCAACAACACCTGTGAAATTATCTTCAGCACCAATTGGCAATTGAAGAGGAACTGCATTGCTACCTAACATCTCACGTACTTGTTTAACTACGTTAAGGAAGTCGGCACCAGAACGGTCCATTTTATTTACGAAACCGATACGAGCAACATTATAGTTATTAGCAAGTCTCCAGTTAGTTTCAGATTGAGGTTCAACACCATCAACAGCACTAAATAAGAACACTAATCCATCTAATACACGTAAAGAACGGTTAACTTCAACAGTGAAATCTACGTGACCCGGAGTATCGATAATATTGATATGGTATCTATTATTACGATAGTTCCAGAAAACGGTTGTAGCAGCAGAAGTAATTGTTATACCTCTTTCTTGCTCTTGAACCATCCAGTCCATTGTTGCAGCACCATCATGTACTTCACCAATTTTGTGGTTAACTCCAGAATAGTAAAGAATACGTTCTGTTGTTGTGGTTTTACCAGCATCGATGTGAGCAGCGATACCGATATTTCTTGTATATTTTAAGTCGCGTGACATTTAATAATTCTCCTGATTAATTAGCTGATTTTGAAATGCGAGAACGCTTTATTAGCTTCAGCCATTTTGTGTGTGTCTTCACGTTTTTTAACTGAAGCACCTTCACCTTTTGCAGCAGAAATAATTTCTCCGGCTAACTTATCTGCCATAGTTTTTTCACCACGGTTTCTAGCATAACGGATTAACCATTTCATACCAACTGCGATTTTACGATCTGCAGGTACTTCCATAGGAATTTGGAAAGTGGCACCACCAACACGACGTGATTTTACTTCTACAGCAGGCATCACATTATTAAGGGCTTTTTTCCAAACGTCTAAACCACGTTCCTGAGCTTTGGCTTCAACTTTATCTAAAGCCATGTAAAAAATTGTATAAGCTGTATTTTTTTTACCACCCCACATCATGTTATTCACGAAACGGGTTACCAAAACATCATTAAATTTTGGATCAGGTAATAAGATATGCTTTTTAGCTCTTGACTTTCTCATGTGTCTTTTACTTTCGCTGGTTTAATTATTTCTTTTTACCTTTTGCTTTTGGATCAACAACTTGTCCTGGTTTAGGACGTTTAGTTCCGTATTTAGAACGTTGTTGTTTACGACCATCAACACCTGCTGTGTCTAATGCACCACGTACGATGTGGTAACGAACACCCGGTAAATCTTTTACCCTACCTCCACGTACTAGTACGATAGAGTGCTCTTGCAAGTTGTGACCTTCTCCAGGAATGTAGGCGTTTACCTCGTTTCCGTTAGTTAAACGAACACGGGCAACCTTTCTCATTGCAGAATTAGGTTTTTTAGGAGTGGTAGTGTACACACGGGTACAAACACCACGTCTTTGTGGACAAGAATCAAGTGCAGGTGACTTGCTTTTTGTGATTACATCGTTGCGGCCCTTACGAACCAATTGTTGAATAGTAGGCATATCTTACTCTATAAATACGCAATTTTAGTCTTAAAAACGGGAGCGCAAAGGTAAGGAGATGGAGCTAGCAATGCAAGTGCTTGACAAAAAATATTGAAAATATTTGTTGCTGAGCGGGTTAATGCTAACTTTAACCATCAGTCTTATCTAATGTTTTCCCTTATGGGGCTGCAAACATAGGTAAGTTTTTTGTATAAACAAATTGATTTTGAATTATTTGTATAAAATATTTTATAAAACAAATAATCATAACCTAGTTTTCATTCTCATATTCAGGCATATAAACAAAAAAAAGGGGCTCGAATTTTCGAGCCCCTCTCCTATTTAAAAACCTAAAATTAGTTCTTAATCAACTTAATAAGCTCATTTGAAGAACCATCAAGCATCATGAAATAGATACCACTTTCTAAACTTGCAGGCAAAATAACTTGAACAGTTCCTTCTGCGTTGCTAATTTTTTGTATGAAAACTACTCTACCACTTAAATCCAATAATTTGATTTCTTTAGTTTCTGTAGGAACATTTTCTACAATTACTTCAGAATTGAATGGATTAGGGTAAACTTTAACTACCGGAGTTTTGGTTTCATCCTCAGCTCTAACAGCGATAGTTTTTGAGTATTCAAAACTTCCATCACGGTCGATCATTTTTAATCTGTAATAAACAACCTCTGGGTTGCTGATAAAGGCAGTTTCATCATTGAATGAATAATTCACCAATGAGTTACTATTACCTCTAGCATCCATACCACCAATTGTTTCGAATTCTTTTGAATCAAATGATCTT
>JBIPMI010000265.1:0-4367 GCA_044369215.1 Bacteroidia bacterium
CAGATTCACTTGATAGTGTTGCAACAGCTAAGTATACTGCCTTAAAAGGTTTTGTAGAGCCATATTATTTCTTTACCAAATACTCAAATGATTCATTAATTCCCAAGGGGATGCTTGCAAAAAAAGCTACAGCTGAAGATTCAATGGAAATTTCTGATTTAAAAATCCCGGGTGCTGATGCCATTTATTCAAGTGCTTTAAACAATGCCCGAACCGTTAAAAATGTAATTGAATATAGTTTAAATGAGTACAATGATTTAAATAGATTAAGAGCCAGGCATCGAATTGAATGGCATCGAAAGTTTATTTTATCCGTTGCTTGTATCATCATGTTTTTTATTGGAGCACCATTAGGTTCAATTATTAGAAAGGGTGGATTTGGATTGCCAATTGTTGTATCAGTTTTAATGTATGTATGTTACCATATCGTTTCACTTTCAGGAGAAAAAGCTGCTAAAACATTGGCTTGGGCTCCTATGCAGGGCATGTGGTTTGGAATTGGAGTCTTTATTCCTTTGGGATTGTTTTTAACCTATAAAGCTGCAACTGATTCGGGTATTTTTGATTTATCCGGTTATTTTAGATTTTTCAGAAGATTTTTTAAATCAAAAAATCAGGCTTAATAATTAATGAGGATTCTACAACTAATAAATAGATTTCCTTGGCCTCTTAAAGATGGAGGTGCTTTGGGATATTACAATTTTCTAAAAGGTTACCATGATGCAGGTTGTGAGTTAACTTGTGCAGTTTTAAATACCAGTAAACATTTTGTTGATTTTGAGAAATTACCTGAAGAGGTAAAAGGTTTGGCTGATTTTAGGTTGAGTTATATCGATAATAAAATAAAACCAATTGATGCTTTAAAAAACCTATTATTTTCAGAAGAATCGTACCATGTTGTACGTTTTATAAGCAAAGATTTCGAACAAATGTTGGAAAATCTTTGTAAGGAGAAACAATTTGATGTGGTGGTTTTTGAAAGTATTTTCATGGCACCTTATTTAAAAATTATTCGTGAAAATACCAATGCAAAATGTGTTTTAAGAGCACATAATGTAGAATTTGAAATCTGGCAAAGTTTAGCAGCAATTGAAAACAATTCAATCAAAAAATACTATTTAAACATACTTTCCAATCGTTTAAAGAAATACGAACTAGCACAATTAAATTTATTTGATGGACTCTCTTGTGTTACCGAAAGTGATGCAAAATGTTTTGAAAGTTATGGCTATACTAAAAGTTGGCATATAGCACCGACTGGTATGGATATTAGTAGATTAGCTCCTGATTATAGTCAAATTGAACCGAATTCAATTCTGCATTTAGGTTCCATGGATTGGATGCCAAATCAGGAAGCTGTTAAGTGGTTTATTAAGGAGGTTTGGCCAAGTTTGAAAACAAAACATCCTGAAATCAAATTCTATATTGCCGGAAGGAATATGCCAAAAGAATTTTTTAATTTTTCAGGAAATGGAATAGATGTTTTAGGTGAAGTAGATGATGCCATTCAATTAATGCTATCGAAATCAATCATGATTGTCCCTTTGTTTTCAGGAAGTGGAATTCGGGTAAAAATTCTTGAAGGTTTAGCATTAGGAAAATGCTTAGTGTCAACAGAAATGAGCTTTACCGGCATTTCTGTTCAACCGGATTTAAATCTATTTCAAGCAGAAACAGCATCAGATTTCATAAATCAAATTTCAAAGTTAATTTGCAATCCTTTTTTAATCGAAAAAACAGGAAGAGAAGCAAGAAAATTAGTTGAAAACAAATATGAAAGTTCAATGGTAATAAAAGACATACTATCTTATTACAGGAACCTCAACAATATAAAGTAAAATGGAAAAAGTGAAATTTAATACAATTGAAGAAGCAATTGAAGACATTCGTCAAGGTAAAATGATTATTGTTGTTGATGATGAGGATAGAGAAAACGAAGGTGATTTTTTAACTGCAGCAAGAAATGTAACTCCAGAAATAATAAACTTCATGAGTAAAGAGGGAAGAGGGCTTATTTGTGCCCCTTTAATTGATACCAGATGTGAAGAATTGAATTTGAATTTAATGGTAAGTGAAAATACTACTTCTCATAGCACTCCATTTACTGTTTCTGTTGATTTATTAGGTAAGGGTTGTACTACAGGTATTTCTGCTCAAGACAGATCTAAAACAATGCAAGCACTAATCGACCCATTAACAAAACCAGATGATTTAGGTAAACCGGGTCATATTTTCCCTTTAAAAGCAAGGCCCGAAGGTGTTCTAAGAAGAGCCGGGCATACTGAAGCGGCTGTTGATTTTGCTCGTTTAGCAGGATTTGAACCAGCAGGTTGTATTGTTGAAATTATGAATGAAGATGGAACAATGGCAAGGGTTCCTGATTTGGTTAAAATTGCTGCAAAATTCGATATGAAGTTGGTAACAATCAAAGATTTGATTGCTTATCGTTTAGAAAAAGAGTCTTTGGTTAAAAAGGTAATCTCTGTTGAAATGCCTACTAAATATGGTCAGTTTATTTTAACAGCTTATCATCAAAAAGATACTGGAGAAGAGCATTTAGTTTTACAAAAAGGCACCTGGGAGCCGGATGAACCGGTTTTGGTTCGTGTGCATTCATCTTGCATTACCGGTGATATTTTTCATTCGATGAGATGTGATTGCGGAGATCAATTGCATAAAGCCATGCAAATGATTGAAAAAGAAGGAAAAGGAATGGTTTTATACATCAATCAGGAGGGTAGAGGTATTGGATTAATCAATAAGTTAAAAGCCTATAAGTTACAAGAACAAGGGTTAGATACTGTTGAAGCAAACCTTCAATTAGGTTTCAAAATGGATGAAAGAGATTATGGTGTTGGAGCACAGATTTTAAGAGATATGGGTGTTCAAAAAATGCGATTGATGACAAATAACCCAACAAAAAGAGCAGGTTTAATTGGATATGGTTTAGAGATTGTAGAAAATGTAGCTTTAGAAGTGAGTCCAAATCCACATAATAAAAAATACCTGGATACTAAAAAGGTTAAAATGGGACATGAATTGCATGATATCATAAAATAACTAGTATGATTCTTGAATATGAAAATTATTTAAAACAGGCAACTGCTAAAAAATCAGAGAATAAAAAATTTCTTGACAAACTGAAAAAGCAGAAACCTAAAGATTTAGATATTATTTGTAATCAATATCATGAAGAAGTATTTGAAAATATTGATTGTTTAAAATGTGCCAATTGTTGCAGTAGCACCGGACCATTGTTTTTGGATAAAGATATAGATAGACTGGCAAAACATCTTCGAATACGACCTTCTGAATTTACTGAAAACTATTTGCGTATTGATGAAGATAATGATTACGTTTTTAAATCAGTTCCTTGTTCTTTTTTAGGCACCGATAAATACTGTAGTGTTTATGAATCAAGACCTAATGCCTGCAGAGAATTTCCGCATACTCAGCAAAGAAATATGGCTCAAAAAATGAGCATCACTTATTTAAACACAATGATTTGTCCGGCAGTTTATTTGGTAGTTGAAGAGCTGAAAAAGCAATACAAATAAAAAAGCCTGTTTCAAAATTTTGAAACAGGCTTTTTCTATATTAATTCAAATTAGAATAATCGATTTCCACTGGCATTATCTGTAGGTTGAATAAAGAATGTATTAAACAGATTTTGATCTTTTCCTAAGCGATAACTGATACCTATTGCATGTGATTGTTTGCTCACCTGGAATATTTGAGATACCGGTAAATTGAAATTATAGAAGAAATTTAGTTTGTCTTTGGTTTTGATATAAGCAAAAATACCAACTTGACTTCCCGGTGAAAAGTTTAAACCTCCACCAAACATTTGCTGAAATACACCCATCACAGCAAATTGAGAATTTAAAGGATTATTTGAGGAAGAATTAAATTGACCTACAGCTTCTAAACTAAAATCATTATTGATTTCGCGGGTATACCAACCATGTAAAGAGATAGTTGGAACTTCTGTTACTTCATTACCTCTAAAACGTCTTTGAGGAATGATATTTCTATAACTGAATCCAACTAAAAATGATTCTGGATTGTAGAAGGTTAAACCTGCGTCAAAATTATTAACAGGAACACTGCTTGTACTTGCATTAAATAAAGGATCATTTACATCATTGATTTTATCAGGAGAGATATTGAAATAATGTTGTGATAAATTATGACGTAATCCTAATGAAGCAAAAGTTTTTTCTGTTGTTTTGAAATGATAACCAAAAGCATTACTTATAGTAATAGTGCTTAATGGACCAACGTGATCTGAAATAACAGCAACATTCCACCCTGAGTTTTCATTGAACAATTTATCATACCTAAGATAACCTGTTTTAGGAGAACCT
>JBIPMI010000031.1:0-14084 GCA_044369215.1 Bacteroidia bacterium
TGTTTGAAAATGGTATAAGAGCACTGGATGCATTTCATAAACAAAACTTTGATGTTTGTTTGCTTGATGTAATGATGCCTTTAATGGATGGGTTTTCGCTGGCAGAACAAATTCGAAAAACCAATATTCAGATACCTATTATTTTTCTCACAGCCAAAGGCATGAAAGAGGATAAATTGTCTGGCTTTAGGATTGGTGGTGATGATTATCTAATCAAGCCTTTTAGTATGGAGGAATTGTTGTTTAGAATCAAAGTTTTTGTAAAACGAAAATTGATTCATACCGAAAATTCTACACTATCTGTTTATGAAATTGGGTCCTATACTTTTGATTATTCTAAACTTGAATTAGTTCACTCTAAACAAATAAAAACTTTAACTCAAAAGGAAGCTGATTTATTGAAGGAACTTTGTATTCATTTAAATCACATGGTGAAACGTGAAGATTTGTTAAAGAAGATTTGGGGTACCAACGATTATTTTACAGGAAGAAGTATGGATGTTTTTATATCAAGACTCAGAAAATACCTTAGTCTTGAAGCAAATATTGAATTAATGAATCACCATGGTAGCGGTTTTCGATTAATGGTTCATTCACATAAAAAAGGCTGATGAGATTTTAACCTCATCAGCCCTAATAAAAATCTATTTTGGATTATAAGTTTCCAACCATGTTGGCAGGAATTACCCATTGGTCGAATTGTTCATTGGTAACTAAGCCTAATTCAATTGAAGCCTCTCTTAAAGTTTTGTTTTCTTTGTGAGCTTTTTTAGCAATTTTGGCAGCATTTTCATAACCAATATGTGTGTTTAAAGCAGTAACAAGCATCAAAGAATTTTCTAAATGTCTATTGATAATTTCATGATTTGCTTTAATTCCAACTGCACAATTATTGTTGAATGAAACGCAAACATCACCAATTAATCTTGCGCTTTGTAATACGTTAGCGGCAATTAATGGTTTGAATACATTTAATTCAAAATGGCCATTACTTCCACCAATTCCTACTGCAACATCATTTCCCATAACTTGTGCTGCAACCATTGTCATTGCTTCCGGTTGTGTAGGATTAACTTTACCCGGCATGATTGAAGAACCCGGTTCGTTATCAGGAATGATGATTTCACCAATACCACTTCTTGGTCCTGATGATAACATTCTGATATCATTTGCAATTTTCATCAAACTTACTGCAACTCTTTTTAGCGCACCACTTAATTCAACCATTGCATCATGAGCAGCAAGTGCTTCGAATTTATTAGGAGCAGTAACAAAAGGTAAACCTGTAAATTCTGCAATTTTAGCAGCAACTAAAACATCATAACCTTTTGGTGCATTCAAACCTGTACCCACTGCTGTTCCTCCAAGTGCCAATTCTTTCACCATTTCAAGTGCAGAATTTAAAGCACGAATTCCATTGTCTAATTGTTGAGTATAGGCTGAGAATTCTTGTCCTAATGTTAAAGGAGTTGCATCCATGAAATGGGTTCTTCCGGTTTTAACAATGGTTTTGAATTCGTCTGATTTAGCAGCAAATGTGTCACTTAATAATTTTATTCCCGGAATTGTATTTTCTACAACCAGTTTATAAGCAGCAATGTGCATTGCAGTAGGGTAGGTATCGTTGCTTGATTGAGATTTGTTTACATCATCATTTGGGTGTAAAACCTTTTTCTCATCGTTTAAAGAACCACCACTCAAAACGTGAGCGCGGTAAGCAACAACTTCATTCACATTCATGTTACTTTGTGTTCCTGAACCTGTTTGCCAAATAACCAATGGAAATTCACCATCTAAGTTGCCGGTAAGAATTTCTTCACAAACTTTACTGATTAAATCGCATTTTTCTTTGCTTAATACTCCCAAATCCGTGTTGGCATGAGCAGCAGCTTTTTTTAAGTAAGCAAATGCATAAATAATTTCTTTTGGCATACTGGCTTCAGGGCCAATTTTAAAATTATTTCTTGAGCGTTCTGTTTGCGCTCCCCAATACTTGTCGGCCGGTACTTGTACCTCGCCCATGGTATCATGTTCTGTTCTGAATGACATATGGCTTTAAATTTTGCGCTGCTAAATTAAGGGAATCAAATGGAGAGACCGAATAAAAATTCTTGATTTTCTTCAGTTCTTGATTTACACCGGCATAGATATAAAAAAATCCCGCATTTGCGGGATTTTTTTTGTTATCTCATTAAGAAGATACTTCCTGTTAGTTTGTACTTTTTACCGTATTTATCTTTAGCACTCATTACATAAGTATACGTGTCAGGTGGTGCAGGATTTGTTCCATCTGTTCCATTCCACCATTGACCTCCAGGCATTCTGGTTGCGAATATTTCTACACCCCATCTGTTGAAGACTCTATATTCAAGGTACTCGAATTCTGAAGCCGTATAAGTAAAGGCGAATACATCATTATCACCATCGTTATTTGGTGTAAATGCATTTGGTGCAAATAGGCTTGCAATTATATCAACATTAACGGTTTTAGAAATTGTATCAATACAACCAGTGCTATCTTCAACCGTCAATTTTACTGTGAAGAATCCTTTTTCTGTATAAGTATATGCCGGGTCTTTTAAGGTAGAACTTGCGCCAATAGGTCCAAATGTCCAGGTATAAAAATGAGCATTTAAACTATTGTTGGTGAACTGAATCAATAATGGCGCATTTCCTTGATTTGTGCTTAAGTCGAAGGCAGCTGAAATAGGAGGAGGTAATGTTACTGTAACAGTATCATATTTTGCGCACTGATAATTTCGGGCAGTTAAAACATAAGTTGTATTTGAGCTTACTGAAGCAAATGGTGTTAAACTTAATCTATTATTTAAACCTGTTGCCGGTGTCCAGATAATAGATGTATAATCTTTTCCTGTTGCATTGATTTGAACAATATCATCAGGACAGTGCTTTAAGTCTGGTCCTGCTTCAATTGTAGGGTAAGCATGAATTTTGATATCTAATGAATCGTAATCAGAACAGCCTAATGCATCGCTTACTTTTACCACCCATGTTCCGGATCTGGTTGGCGTCACCAAAGGGTTTGAAATATTCGGATTATCTGCACCCGTTGCAGGTGTCCAAACATAATTAGTTCCTCCACTTGCGCTTAATCTTACTGCTTCTCCTTCGCAAACAGAGGTGTCTAATCCTGCTTGTGCATTTACAGATTGAACATCAACTTCAACTGAATCGAATCTGAAACAATAACCATTGGTTACAATTGCATAATAAGTTGTTTTAATAATTGGGGCAACTTTTGGATTGGCAATTCCGGTATCATTAATTGCATACAGAGGAAACCAATTGTATTTTAAAGCACCTGTAGCTGTTAATTGAGCAGAATCTCCCAAACATATTTTCTGGTTTGTTCCTGCATCAACAGTTAAGTTTAATACTTGAACATTAACAGTATCTGTAGCTGTACAGATCCCTTGAGTTACAGTCATCACATAATCTGTAGTAACTAAAGGTGTTAATCTTGCGATAGCTCCGGTATCAATAATTCCTGTACTCGGAGACCAATTTGTAATTCCATTTGATGTTCCATTGAATCGAATGGTATCACCTAAACACATGATTTTATCTGAGCCGGCATTAGCAATCGGGCGATTTACGATAACTACTGCACTATCGTATTTTGTACAATATCCGTTTTGTGATTTTAAGTAGTAAACTGTTGTTATTTGTGGACGAACCCAAGGATTAGAAATGGCAGTATCTTCAATGAAATAATTTGGTGACCATCTGTAATCTGCGCCGGTACTCGCAACAGCGTTTAATTGAATTGAATCAAAAATACATATTTCTCTGTTTGGACCTGCGTCTAAATTTAACAATGATGTATTGGCTTCAAAGGTATCTCTAACAGAGCAGCCAAATAGTGTAGAGGTAACTATATAACTGGTGTTTGAAGCCACTTTTACATATGGGTTACTAATGGTTGTATCGCTAATTCCGGTAACAGGCAAATAGCTTAGGATTCCTGTTGTATTAATCGCAATTTGTACACTATCATCTAAACACATTGTTGTATCACGAATTGGATCAAGATAAACCCTTGTTACATTAATATCAACAGTATCGAATCTGGTACAAAGACCATTATTGGCAGTTAAAAAATACCTGGTTGTTGTATCGGGTTTTACCCAAGGGTTTGAAATGTTAATATTACTAATATATAAGTTTGGTGACCACTGGTATAAAAGGGCAGGAGAAGCATTTAATTGAACACTATCACCAAAACAAATGTTTTGAGGTAAGCCCGCTTCAGGTTTGAAATCGATTACATTTACGTTAATGGTATCATAGTTTTTGCAACCACTAACATCTCCTCTTAAAATGAAAGTTGTAGTATCTGCTGGCCAAGTTCTAATAATTAATGCAGTGGAATCTGTCATTAAACTTCTGTTTGGAGTCCATAAAAAGTTGGCAATTCCTGTACCTGTAGCATTAATAAACACACTATCGTCTTTACACATGTTTTTGTCGATACCTGCATTAACTGTTGGTAGTCCGTTGATAGAACTCAAACTATATAGTTTGTAAATTTCTGCCCCTGAAAGCGCCCTATTCCAAATCTTCACATCATCAAGAATTCCATTGAATTGGTCGGCTGCATTGGTTGGATTTCCTCTTCCTATTCTTAGATTTTCATTTCTTGCACTTGTAATAGGACTTGTAACAGTCGAAGAGCCTACAGGTAATCCATTTCTGTAATAAATCATCAGTGTATCTTTCATCGTTACAGCAAAGTGATACCAGGTTGCTAAATTCGTATTTGTCCCTACAGTAAAGTTCCATTGTCTGTTGTTATTAAAACTTAGAATTCCATTATTTTTTACTGCAAAGCGATATTGGTAATTTGTTGTTGAACTTCCTTTTGTTACAGCCGAGGCAAAAATTGTAGTTGGATTGAAAGCATAAAACCCATTTATTCTTCCCCAAAATGCAATGGTTACTTCAGTTGTAGGTGAAGCTAAACTTGCAGAGTTAGGTACATTGATAAAATTGTTAAAACCGCCGAATAAATAAGCACGGTTTGCAACTCCAAATCTATCTGCAGTGAGAGTGGCGCCTGTTACTGTTCCGTTGTTTCCATTACCACTTTCGTCGTTAGCATTCCCGTTGAATGGATAGCAAGCTACTAATCCCTGGTTGATATCATAAGGAGTTGAACAAGTAATACAGCAATTCTGATTAACCGATATTACTACGGTATCGCTAGCCGTGCAACCTTGGGAACTTATCGTTGCAAAATAGGTTGTATTGCTTAGTGGTAAAGTCCAAGGATTTGCTGCCATTGAATCTCTTAAACCGCTGCCTGGTGTCCATGCATAATTATAAATAGGATTTCCGCCAAGTTGTGTACTATCAAATCTGCATATAGTTTTATCACCTAACCTTGGCGTGACAAAGGTTGTTAGTTTATTTACTGTAATGGCAATTGAAGTGTCATTGGGTTCACATGGACTAACACTTACAACCTTATAAGTGCCGCCGATATTCGTTTTAAAACGGTTGTCAGAAGTAATTGTAATTAATGTATCATTTCTTAACCATCTATATGTTCCAAATACTTTATTAGGAATATATAGGTAAGCAGTATCAGCTGTACATTGAATTGTTGTTGCTGTACTTCTTAAAAATGTTGTATCATTTTCATTTATTTTAGCAAGAAATCCATCTTCACCACCCGCACCAACAAGTGTATCATTTGAAAAATATACAGGAGCTGAAATATAATATCCTCCAACATAAACCTTTCCTGAACTTCCGGTATGTAAAACACTTGCAGCCCTAAAACCAGGACTTGTAGTTCCAATTTTATAAAGATTTAAAGGGACATTAAGTCTAGAAATTCTGCCTATATAACCTGATGAATTACCAGAAGATGTTATGTTTAAGGCTCCGAGTGCAATTGTGCCTGAAAATTCGCCGGAGAACATTACGTTTAGGTTGGCATCTAACGTTAATCCATAACCAAATTCATTTGCAGCACTTCCCATTGTTCTAGCCCATTGATTGGCTCCATCTAAATTCATACAAACAACAATCGCATCAAATTGACCATTAGTAGTAACATTTACGAATGTGCCTCCGGGTCTGCTTGTTACCTGAGAGTTTCCATTATAATGACCCGTAACATATACTCTATTATTTAAATCATCAACAACAACATTTGAATACGCTTCAGATGCTGCTTGTCCCATTGCATTTGCCCAAATCCATGTTCCATTTGGGTCTGCTTTCGAAACAAAAGCACCCCAGGCTCCGTTATTGGAAATATTATTCCCTAATGCTATAACTCCTGTTCCCCCAAAACCAAATTGCCCGGCAACATACATATTTTCTAAGCTATCAGTAGCTATTGATGCACCTAAATCCTGAAAATTTCCACCACCTCTATTACTAACTAAAATTTCACCCTCGTTCGAATATTTAACGATAAAAATATCAGTGCTACCTGCACTAATTAATGTAGAATTTGTTGTTCCTGATGTGGATGTAAAAAGAGCATTATTTGAGTGAAATCCTGTAAAGTAAACATTACCCTCTCTGTCTGCGCTCACTCCACCTGCTTCATCATCCCCGGTGCTAATTACAGTATTAACCCACTGAACAATACCACTATTAGTCATTTTTAAGATAAATGCATTGTCTATTGCACTTACAGGACCGGTAGTTCCCCTTGTAATGGTAGTTCCATTTGCTGAAGTAACAAATAGCTGCACTCTGTAAGAACCAGATGCAAAAATATTTCCCAACGAATCTACAGCTATTCCCGCATTGTTAAAGTCTCCACCATCCTGATAAGGGCCACCAATCTTAACAACCCATTGGAATTGTTTGTTACAATTGTACTTTACAATTGCTAAGTCTTTACCACCATTACTTGTAATGGTTATCGGTGTTCCTGCACTATCAATGTTAACACTGCCTGTATAATAAAAATAATGATAAACATTTTGTTGAGCATCTGTAGCAATACCACGTGTATTATCTGCACCGGTTCCGGCGGCTTTTACGGCCCATGAATAAGTTTGAGCGGATAATCGCTGTGAACCTAATCCAACTAAAAATACAAATGCAAAAATCAACCTCAGTAATTTTATCTTCATATGAGTTTCCTTTTTCAAATTTTATTGGTAACTAAATCCTAAATGTTCACTAAGGTTTTAAAATTGTGAGCGTCACTTTTGAATTCAGTTTTCCTAATCTCTCAAAATTAGCAATTTCGCACGAAAATTTTCTTAAAATAAACTTAATCGAGGTGAAGTGGAATTAATGTAAATATCAGTAAATCAATTGTTTATAATTGATAAAATAGATTTTTTACAAAAACAACATTGAATGACAGAAAAAAGTAACTGTATTTTTCGAAAATTACCTGAGTATATCAAGTGTTCCTTTTAAATTAAATGGCTCATTATTTCGGCCTAACGCATCAATTTTGTAAAAGTAAGTTCCTGTTTGGCAAGGTTCACCATTAACAGTACCATCCCACCAATTTGCATTTGGATATTCTGTAGAATAAATCTCATTTCCCCACCTATCATAAATGGTATATTTCAACCATAAAAATGCTTCATTATTAAATACAGGAATAAACTTTTCATTAATACCATCACCATTTATTGTGATAGCATTAGGAATTTTTAAATAAGGTGCTGTTACTAACAGTATAGTTTGTAAAACTCTATCAGCACATTCTAGGCTGTCAATAGCAAATAATCTGGCTATGAATTCACCTGTGTCTTTATAATAATGAACCGGATTTACTTCTTGTGATGGAAAAGAGCCATCACCAAATTCCCAGGAAAATCGAGTGCCATTTATTGATTGATTAATGAATTGAACATAACTCGGAGCTATAGCATTTTGGGGATTGGTAGTAAATTTTGCTGTGATTTTAGGCATTTCATAAACCATTATACTATCCTTACTTATACATGAATTTTTATAAGCAGTTAGTGTAAATATTTGTTTGCCTTTTATAGCTGCAAACGGACGTTCAATTTTGGTATTGTTTAATCCCGTTTGTGGCGACCAAATAAAGGAATCAACGGGAGTCTTAAATACAGTTGGTATTTGTGCCGCTCCATCAAAACAATGCCCAAGCTTATCACCTAATTCAATCTCTGCAGCTCCATTTACAGCAACTTTAACGGTATCATATCCGAAACAATTTCCACCTACCTGTACTCTTACTATATAACTGGTATCTACTTTTGGATTAACAATTGGACTAGCTGAGTTAATATCATTGATTTGATAATTAGTAAGCCATAAATAGTTGGTTCCACCACTTGCTTTTAATTGAATTGGATTTCCGGAACAGGTAAATGTATCATTGCCCGCTTTTGCATTGATATTGTTGATGAAAGAGATATCAACTGTATCGTACCTGATGCAATTTGTAATTTCAGCTTTAAGTATAAGTTTTGTTGCAGCTTTGGGTACCATCCACGATTGCAAACTTAAAGGATCCCTTAAATCAGTTGTTGGTATCCATTCCCATTTTGTAGCAACAACTTTTCCATTCAGTTGAATACTGTCTCCGGCACATATTTTCTGGTCGATACCTGCATTTGCCGAAACTTGTTCCACGGTTATAAGGATGGTATCTTTTGAAACACATGAACCATTTGTAGCAGTTACATAATACCGGGCTGTAACAGGAGGTCTTACCGTTGGATTATTAATATTAATATTATTGATATAAAATACTGGTGACCAAACAAAAGTTCCGCTTCCAGTTGCATTCATAACAGCACTATCTCCTAAACAAATTGTTTGATTTGGACCAGCTTCAACTTTATCCTGACAACAATCTTTAAAAGTTACATCATCAATTCCATAATCATTTCCACTGGTTGAGGTTTCAGCATTCCTGATTTCTAAATTAGCAGTTGTTGCAGTACCGGAATTCCAGTTTGCTTCCAGCAATCTCCATTCATCTGGTGCATCGGTAACATTAAGAGTACTGCTCACTTTTGAACCATTAATCCAAAGTTCCATTTTGGCGGTTGGGAGGCCGGCGTAATCGGGGAGTTTCATAACATTCCTGAACCAGGCTGCAAATAGGTATGTTTTACTTGAACTTATTGAAATGGTTTGTTTCCAAATAATTGGATTACTTCCTTGGTTGATTACCATGAAATTACCTGTGCCGCTGGTATGATCGAATCCACTTAAGCTAGGACTTACCAAAGCTGCATTTGTTGTAATTGTAAATTTCCCTGTGTCTAACGGGTAATTGCTTGAATAAAATAAATCTGGATGGTTAAATCCAGTATTTCCTAAAGTAAAATCACCATTTACAGCCAAATTTGTATATGTTATTCGATTTGCAAAAGTGCACTGAGCCTGAACTTTAGAAAAGAAAGATAGACCACAAATTTGGGAAATAAGTATATACCAAAACTGAATATTTAATTTGTTATAATTCACAAAAATTTATGTCAAAAATATTTTGGAATTTAATATAATAATATTGCTTAGAATATAGTTTCAACAAAAATTGATATAATTTTTAGAGTTAAATTACCTAAGTAAGGTTAATGTTCCATGAGCATTAAACATTTTTCCGTTTAAAGCTTCTCCAATTGCTATATAAAAATAGACGCCTTCCGGGCAAGGATTTCCATCAAAAGTACCATCCCACCATTTTCCGCCAGGCATTTTGGTTTTGTATAGCAATTGACCCCATCTGTTATAAACTTCATATTCAACATATTTGAATGCTTCCGGATTGTGTAATATTTCAAAGTAATCATTGGAATAATCTACATTTGGTGTAAACACATTTGGGATCTTAAAAACGGGTTCAACATTTATCTTTATAGTTTTGCTTATAGTATCAGTGCATCCAGAGCTGTCAAATACAGTCAAAAGAATACTTAAATCCTTTTTGTTATTATAAATAAAGCTAGTGTCAGGGTCGAGTCCATTTGAACTTGTACCATCAATTACCCAAGAGAATATTGTATAATTTGTTGAAGTATTTTTTAAGTTAATATCTAAGGGGGTCAAACCGCTTTCAGGAAATACCGTAAAGTCGGCAGTTACTTTAGGCCTTTCATTTACAACAATAGTATCAAAACTAAAACAACCATTGCTATTTCCGGTTAGAATAAATTTATATTGATTTTTGATTGAAACAATTTGGTCTAATTTTAATGTATCTGAGAAATACGGGTTAGACTGCCAATATGATTGTAAAGAATTTCCTTTATTGCCAGTTATTTTAACAAAATTTTCGAAACAATGAAATGTATCTCTACCAGCATCAATAAAAGGACTTTTATTTACTTTGATAGAAATTGAATCAAAAAACCAACAACCATTCGTAGAAAATTTTACAATATATATTGTATCAATAAGAGGTGATGCAACAGGTTTAGAAACATTACTTAAATCTAAATTGTATGGATTTAACCATTGCAAATTAGTTCCACCAATAATGTTTAGTTGAACAGAATTTCCGGAACAAATCATTGTGTCATTGCTTTTTGATATTAGGCTTTTATCTAAAATTGTAATGGTTAAACTATCTGATTTGAAGCAAACTCCATCGTCTATTTTTAATTTATATTTTTGAGTTGAAACTGGTTTTGCCCAAGGTTGGATTATGTTAATATCAGAAAGACCAATTGCAGGACTCCAAATTAAATTACTTCCACCAAATTGATTTGCTAAGATTTGTATGCTATCTCCTAAACAAATTGTTTTGTCTATACCCGCATCCAAACCTATTTGCCTCACTATTACTAAAATTGAATCTAATGTTCGACAACCATTTTCTTCATAGCTAATGAAGTATTTTCTATCGTTTTTAGGCTGAACTATAGGGTTTGAAATACTTGTATCACTAATTTCTATTTTAGGATACCATGAATAGTTTCCAATACCTGCTATTGCATTTAATTGAATGCTATCACCTAAACAAATTGTTTGGTCCAATCCAGCATTTAAACTTATAATTTTGGTTTCAATAGAGATTGAATCTTTTGCACTACATAAGCCATCAGAAACTAATAAAAAATATTTAGTTGAAATATTAGGACTGAAGAAGGGGTTTTTAATTAATGGGTCAGAAATTCCATTTGTGGGGCTCCAAGAATAATTTGATGTATTTATTGTTATGGGGTTAATTCTGATACTATCTCCTAAACAAACAGACTTATCTGTGCCAAGTTCTACAGAAATACTATTTACTGAAATTGTTACTGAATCAATCATTGAACAAGCCCCATTGGTATGATTTAGATAGTATTTAATATTTGATATAGGTTTTGCAATGGTATTTTTAGAATTTATTGTATTAAGTCCAGTTGCCGGTGACCATAAAAAGTTACCATTTCCTGCTAAAGGGTTAAGAATAATACTATCTCCCAAACAAATTGTCTTATCAGAACCCAGTTCAAGTGAAATTGTATTTACTGTGATTTCAACGGAATCCTTTAAGCTACAGGAACTATTGCTCACATCTAAATAAAATTTAGTGGAAGTAGTTGGTTTTAAAAATGGATTTTCTATGCCGGTATTACTTACAAAAATTGATGGAGACCAATTGAATGAGGAAACATTTGATGTAAAGGGATTGATTCTAATTGAATCTCCTAAACAGATATTTTTATTGGGTCCGAGTAGAATCCTTAAATTGTTTACCTGAATTAAAATGGTATCGCTAATTGAGCAAGAAGTATTGTTCGCTGTCAATATATATTTAGTTGTAGTATCAGGCTTTAAAATAGGGTTACTAATTGTTGGACTACTTATACCTAAATTGGGAGTCCAAAGAAAATTATTTGCATTAGTAAATATGGGATTTAGCTGGACAGAATCTCCAGGACAAATGTTTCTATTTAAACCCAATTCTAGACTTAAGTCATTTACATGAATCGTAATTGAATCTTTTAATGCGCAAAAGTTGTTGCTTGCAGTAAGTATGTATTTAGTGGTAACACTGGGCTTGAAATTGGGGTTACTAATATTTGGATTACTAAGACCGGTTATGGGTAGCCAACTGAAATTATTTGCATTAACTATTGTTGGGTTTATTTTTATTGAATCTCCTGGACAAAATGTTTTGTCAGCACCTAATTCTAAACTAATACCATTTACCTGAATTCGAACAGTATCTTTTATTGTGCATGAACTATTTGTTGCAGTTAGAATATAATTAGTTGTAGTTGTTGGCTTGAAATAAGGGCTACTTATTACAGAATTGCTTACTCCCAAAGTTGGTTGCCAGGAAAAATTATCGACATTGCTAAAAATTGGGATGATTTGAATAGAATCTCCAGGGCATATATTTTTATCAGGTCCCACTTCTAAACTAATATTATTTACAACAATTGTAACAGTATCTTTTATAGAACATGAGTTATTGCTTGCGGTAAGAATATATGTTGTTGTGCTTATTGGTTTTAAAAAAGGATTGGAAATTCCTGTATTGCTTATACCGGTTGCAGGTGTCCAACTAAACGTGCTTGCATTTGAAATAATAGGATTGAGTCTTATAGAGTCTCCCAAGCATATATTTCTATTTGCCCCAAGTTCAAGGTTAAGACTATTTAAATAGATAGAGAATGTGTCTCTTTCTGTACATTGACTATTGCTGGCACTTAAAATGTAAGTTGTAGATGCTGATGGCTTAAAAAAAGGATTTATAATATTCGGATTGATTACCCCAGAAGTTGGTGACCATGAAAAATTTGTTGCATTACTCACAATCGGATTTACTTGTATTGAATCTCCCTTACAAATAAATCTGTCAGTTATTGAGGTAATTATAGGTGGTGTTCCAGGTGAAATATTGTATAAACTTAGTGCCTCACTGGCACTCAAACTCCTATTATAAAGTCGAACATCATCAATACCCCCTTGGTAATAAAATTGCCTTGGTGCACCACAAGAACCTCCATTTCCATCAAATTTACTTCCATAGCTTGTTGGGAAATTATAACCAGAACCATTTCCAGCTGCATTGATTGTAATTACTAAATTACCATTAACGTAAAGTCTTGATGTTGTTGGCTCCATAACCCAAACAATATGTGTCCATGTATTAATAAAACCCGGAATTGTATAAGTATGTCCAATGTTTGAAATTCCGCCAAGGCTAGAATTTTTATTTGCACCTAGTTTTAGAGTAGAATTTTGAACAACTAAATAAATATCATTTCCACATACGTTATCTCCTTCCCATAAAACAAAACCATTGCCTGTATTTGTGCCAGGTTTTAGCCACATACTCATAGAAAATGTTGGAAGAAAACTAGGTAATAATTTTGATATAGAGATATAACTTGAGGTGCCATTGAAATTGTAAGCTGAGTTTAAGTTACCAGCCCTATCTGGAATTAATGTTGCCCCTGAAACAAAACCATCATATCCATTTCCGGTAACATCGTTTGCATTTCCACTGAAAGGGTGACACCAGATTAATCCAGAGTTTAATGGGTTGTTAGTTGTACACGTAAGACATTGAGATTTTGAAATAGAGATATTTGCGAAATAGTAAAATATCAATGATAATAGAACTTTTAAATTTACTCTCATGGGTAGATTTTTGATTATGCAAATACTCTTCATTTAACTGAATAAATCTCTTGAATTGTTTTATGGAAAATAATTAAACAAATTGATGTCAAATTTCTCTCAAAATTCTGATAAATCCAATTAAAATTTTGATTATGAGTTTTTTAAATAATATTTAAATCTAGGTTCTTGTTGCTTCAAAGAATCATCAGTTTAATTTCTTTTTATTAGTAAAATGAGACAGTAAGGGGAGCCTTGTTTTAGTTTCAATATTTTTCTACCTATCATTAAGAATTACTTTGTTTTATTGTAATTAGTAAAATTTTTAATCATAAAATATTTTCAGTTATTTGACTTTTTTGTCAAATTATGATTGTATGTTTAATGATAAATTTTATTACTATCGCAAAAGTGTTACAGTGCCCTGAGAATTAAAAATTGTTCCATCAAGTGCTTCACCTCTGGCTATATAAAAATATACACCATCCTGACAAGGAGAGTTTTCAAAATTGCCATCCCACCATTTACCCCCGGGA
>JBIPMI010000266.1:0-4351 GCA_044369215.1 Bacteroidia bacterium
TTTTTTTTCAATTTAGCCGTGAATAAACTTCTATTTAGTTTAAACAAGTCTGCGTTAATTCTGTCGTATTTCATGTTCGATATTAAGTTTTTTAACAAAAAAGGCCAACTGAATTCAGTTGGCCTTTACAAATTTTGCATTTTTATTGGGCTCTGAAGACAATTTCTGTTAACCACTTCGTGGTATCTTTTTCAGTCATTGGGTCTGTAATATAATATTCTAAGGGTGCTCCTGTTGCTTTCATTCCTTGAGAACTTAGGTATTCGAAAGCCGGAAGATAAACTTTTCCGGTATTCATATAATCACCATAATGTTTAACTGTTAAGGCTTTTCCTGCATCAAGTTTTCCGGTTTTTATCACACCATTGTCTTTTCCTTGTCCGTTAAAACCAATAGCGGCTTCAATATCAAAGGTGTTTCCATTAGCAGAATAATTTATGGTGAAAGGAGCGCCGTTCATTTGTAAACCTTGTGCTTTTATTTCAGCCATTAATAATCCATAATATTCACCAAGTTTAGCTCCAATTTCTTCACCTTTTAATTTTTCTCTGATACCAAAATAATTTGTTCCGGCAAAATCTTTCAGTTCGGCATCAAATCCTGCTATTTTCGGTCCTTGTGCTTTTAATTCTGAAACCTCTTTTAATTTAGCCAAACCTTTTTCATAATCAGGTCCAACCATATTTTCCAAGACTAATCCAAAATATCTGAAAAATGGATTCGATCCTAATTCGCTTTCTAAAGTCCATTTTACTTTAACTTCATCACCGCTTGTTTCAAAGATAAAATCTGCTTTAGCTGCATCCATACCATCAAATAACATGGTAGTTGCGATTAATTCATAAGGTTTGCTATCTGTTATAGTTAATTTACCTTTTCCCACATTTTTATTTTCACTACTCCAGGTATAATAAGCATCTTTACCAATATAATTTTCACTAAAAACCCAGACAGTGGCAGTGTCCATTCCGTTCCATGGACTCCATTTTTCCCATTCTTTCAGGTTGTTAATCAATTCAAAAGGCACTTCAGCTTTTGATTTAATGGTAATGCTTCTTTCTAAACGGGAAGTTTTAGGCAAGAACAGACCAATAATGGCTAGTAATAGGACTAATCCAATTACAATAAATAATATACGCTTTAAAATTTTCATGTTTAAGAGTTAATTAGACAAAAGTAGAGACATTTTAATTTAGAAACTTTAAATATGATAAACGGCTGATTTATAGTTCAAATTGAGCTGCACACCAATCATTTAATTCAAAAGATTGTATGAATTTCCATCCGGCAATTTCTGTTTCGATTAAGAGGTCCTTCAAATCACTTTCATAAAAACCACTAATAAATAATTTTGTACCCGTTTGTGCATGCTCAGCAAGTTTTTTAAAGCTTGTCATCAATACATTTTTGTTGATATTGGCTAAGATTATTTCAAATTTTTCATCCTTTAAAATTTCCAATCCCCCTTTTTCAAAAATGATATTGGTGATATTATTATAAGTTGCATTTTCACGGATGTTTTCGGCTGCCCAATCATCAATATCATTGGCAAAAACCGATTTACATCCCAATTGAGATGCTAGTATTGAAAGAATTCCTGTTCCTGCACCAAAGTCAAAGACCGATTTAAGCTGCCAGTTTTCCTTTAACATCAACTTCATGATCAAAAAAGTAGTTTCATGATGGCCAGTGCCAAATGAAGTTTTTGGTTGAATTATAATTTCGTAAGGAAATTCCTTTTCGAGTTTATGAAAGGGTGCAGAAATCCTGATTTCATTTTCTATTGTTACAGGTTGAAATTCGCTTTCCCATTGTTCATTCCAGTTTTGTTGTTCAATTTCGTTGGCTTTAACCGATTCTTTTGGAATAGAATATTTGTCTAAAAGCTTTAAAAATTCTGTTTCATTCCATTCTTCTTTTGGTAAATAAGCCTCAAAACCTTCATCTCCTTCAAGAAATCCTTCGAAGCCAATTTCAGCTAATTCGGCAATTAGCATGTCTTTTATTTCCTCTTCGCAAATTATTTCAAATAACAAATAGCTATTCATATCAGTAAAATTGTATTTTAGTAAGAAATTCTAGAAATCCCTTTGCGAATTAAATACCTTTTTGCTGTTTGTTTAGTATGTCTTGTTCAAATAAGTTTTGGACAGCTACTTCGATTTGAGCAGATCGATGATAAATTAGGTTTGTCTCAAAATACCGTTCATTCAATGGCTCAGGATGATGAAGGGTTTTTGTGGATTGGAACAGAGGATGGGTTGAATCGTTTTGATGGTTATAATTTTGATGTGTTAAGATTTCATGAAAATGATCCTAATTCTATTTATCCGGGAAGAATAAAACAGTTATCTTATCATTCAGGAAGTTTAGGAGTGCTCACAGAATCAGGTATTAGCATTGTAAATACACATACTAAAAAATCTAAAAATTATGTTTTACCTCTTACTATTAATGAGCCAAGATTTTTATTTTTAACAAAAGATAAAATTTGGATGGGGGCAGATAATGGCCTTTATTTATTAGATAAAGCAAATGGGGCATTTAAATCTATTCTTCCATATGTGCCAATTACCGGTATTTCACTATTAAAGCAAGGCGTTTTGTTGGTTTCTACACCTGATGAAGTTTATTTGATTTACCTGTTTAATAATGCTATTAGAAGAGTTGATTTCAAGTCTCAGGATTTAATATTAGGTTCCTCAGTAAATGCAAAAGGAATTGTTTGTCTGGTAACTGATAACCGCGAATTTGTTGTTGGTTCAATATATAATAGAAGTTTTAGGATAAAAAGAAGAATTGCGATTCCCGAAGGTGGTGTATTTAGAACCATTTTTGGAGGAAGACATAGGTTTTTTCTTGGATTTGACAATGGTTTAATTGTAGTTGATTCGTTTTTTAGATTGAAACATTACTATCATCAGGCTGAAAATAAATTCTCTCTTTCTCATAATAAAGTATTATCTATTTTTCAGGATAGAAACTTAAACTTATGGATTGGAGCCTCTTCTGGTGGTTTAAATAGATATCACCCTTATAGATTTAAGTTTAATTCAATTAGTGGAAGTTCAGGCTCTGAAGAAGGTTCTTCATTAAATATTTATGCTGTTTCACCTGCTCCAAACAATACTTTTATTATTTCAACTGATGAAGGCAGAATTTTTAATTTTTCACCTGAATTAAATGAATTAGAGCAGAAGGCATTTTTAAAACCTTATCCGATTTACTGTATCACTCCAATTAATACTGACAGTACAGAATTCTTACTAGGCTCCAGCAAGGGAGTTTTTAGGTATAATTCAATTACCGGTAAATCAGATTTTATTCAAATTAGTGGCATGGGGAAGTACGTAAATCAAGAGGTACTTGCTTGCTTAAAAGAAGCTGATAACAGGTTTTGGCTAGCCGGAAAAGAAGGTTTGTTTTTAGTAGATATCAGACAAAAAACCATTATTATGAATTATGATATTAGTAATTCAGGTTTAGGTGGAAATAATGTAAGAAATTTAATACCTGATAAAAATGGAAGTTTCTTTATAGCTACTTCAAAAGGACTCTATTACTATAACAAAGAAAATTCTGAAATAAGCACTATACTGGTAGCACGAAATGGTAGAAAATTGCATGTAACATCTGCACTTAAAAGCAAAAGTGGAGATTTATTTATTGGAACTATCAATCAAGGTTTGTATCTTAAAAAATCAAATGGAAACGTACAGAATTTTACTACCGATAATGGATTAGCAAATAACAATGTTTATTCGCTTCAAAAAGGAATTTTAAATGATGAAATCTGGTTAAGTACAAATAGCGGTGTTTCTAAAATGAATTTAAAAGACTTTACATTTAAAAATTATGATTTAAATGATGGTCTTCAAGGAAACGAGTTTAATGAAAAAACCTCTGCTAATCTTTCTGATGGAAGAATTTTATTTGGAGGAGTTAATGGTTTTAGCTATTTCTATCCATCTGATATTAATGATGATACAACAAGTTGTCAGTTAGCAATAAAATCTTTTTCATCTTTGAATAAAATTTACGATACCAAGCAGGATATATTTTTAAATTACAATCAAAATTATATCAATATTGAATATGTAGCCCTTGATTTTAATCTATCAGGAAACAATAGATTTATGTATCAGGTAAATGGCTTAAATGAAAAGTGGACAGATGCCGGAAACAGAAGGTTTGCAAGTTTTGCTCAGTTGGCGCCAGGTGCATATACTTTTAGGGTGAAGGCTAGTAATTCAGATGGAGTTTTTAGCAGAAATGTTGCTACTATTACTTTTTATATCGCAAAACCTTTTTGGACAAGATGGTGGTTTAGAATTACAATGACTTTATTCCT
>JBIPMI010000032.1:0-14050 GCA_044369215.1 Bacteroidia bacterium
ATTAGGTATAAACTATTTTTCATTAGCTAGAAAAGATAGGAAAACATGTTTCTTTTTAACAGCTAAAATGAGACCATTTATTCATACAACTATTTCATTTAGATTTTTTGGTAATATATCAGAAACTAATTTTGAGTCAGAATTTAGTTGGGTTGAATCCTTTCAAGATTTAGATTTTACAATAAAGCTTTCAAAAGACCCATTAGATATCGAAAAAATGATGCTACAAATTGGATTTAAAGAACAGATTAAATAAACTAATCTTTAGTTTTACACTTAATGTGTGATTTTATTTGGTCTCTTTTCAAGCTCTTAGAAGAATATTCATTCAAAATATTACCAAAATCAAACAATTTGCAATTTGATTGTTTTACCTATGTACAGAGTAAATGTAATTTGTATGAAGAAGTATTTAATTTTAGGTGGTTTTGTTGCTGCATCAGTTTGGTACTCATGCTCAAGCGACAATTCTGGTAAAGCAAAAATGAGTGCTGAAGAGGCAAAAGCTGAGCAAGATTTATTGGCTCAAGCACAAGGTGTTTTTAAAACTCTGCCTACAGTTGCCGAAAATCCTGAAAATCCAATCAGTGATGAAAAAGTGAAATTAGGTAGGATGTTGTATTTCGACACTCGTTTATCTAAAACAGGTAATAATAGCTGTAATTCTTGTCACAACTTAGCCACTTTTGGTGTCGATAATAAACCAACTTCTCCTGGTGATGCAGGTAAAAATGGTGATAGAAACTCCCCAACTGTATTTAATGCAGCTTTACACATTGCTCAATTCTGGGATGGAAGGGCAAAAGATGTAGAAGAACAAGCTGGTGGTCCAGTTTTAAATCCGGTTGAAATGGCTCTTCCTGATAAAAAGTTCTGTGTAGATAAATTATCAAAAGTGGAAGGTTATCAAACTGCTTTTAAAGCTGCCTTTCCTAACGATAAAGAAGCTATTACTTACGATAACATGACCAAAGCAATTGCTGCTTTCGAAAGAAAATTAATCACACCGTCTAAATTTGATGATTATTTGAAAGGTAATACAGAAGCTTTATCAAAAGAAGAAAAAGCTGGTATGACCACCTTCATCAATTCTGGATGTACGGCTTGTCATAGTGGTGCTTTATTAGGAGGTACTCAGTTTATGAAGTTTGGTTTAATTAATGATTACCATGCTTTAACAGGTAGCAGCACCAAAGATTTAGGTAAAATGGCTTTAACTAAAAATGAAGCTGATAAAGATGTATTCAAGGTTCCATCTTTAAGAAACATCACTAAAACTGCTCCTTATTTCCATGATGGTTCAGTAGCTGAATTATCGAAAGCTATTAAAGTTATGGGAAAAACTCAGTTGAATAAAGATTTAACTGATGCAGAAGTTAGTTCAATCATCACTTTCTTAGATGCTTTAACTGCTGATATTCCTGAAGATATGAAAACGGCTCCGAAGGAGCTGGCGGAACTGAAATAAAGCCAACTTTGGCCATTAGCCTTTTGCTTTTGGCTAAAATTCGAATAAAAAAGGGGAATTCTCGGTTATGAGAATTCCCCTTTTGTTATTAGATACCTTGATTAAACTCCGAATTGTTTGAGATGATGGTCGATGTGTTTGTAGAACATATTGTTCCATTCAGTTTTGTTTAATGGTCCGAATGAATGTGATTCTTTGCCTTCAAAATAATTGGCTCCTAACTCTGCTGTCTTTTGTAGATAAGCTATCAATCTACTTTTTTCTGCTTCAAAAACTCTGGCATCGGTGATTAAAAAGGCTGGTGCTGTTCTGCTATTTTGTGCATATTCTTTTTCACTTACCACCACGTTTTTAATGAATGATTTCAAAATGAATTTCATTAAAAAATTGGGTTTAGGATGTTTATTTTCATAAGCCATTTCATAAGTAACATTACAATGTGCCAACATTTGTGCCACATTCATAGTTCCCCACTTGGCTTGTGTTTCTGGTGTTAATGAGTTGATTCTTTGAATGATTTGTTCATTCACTTCTTTTGAAAAAATATTTGGTAAAGCCATAGGATTTTGGTTTAAATGGCAAATTATTACTTAGTTTGTTTATTGACAAATATTAGAATTTAAAATGGTTTCTTGCCAAATTTTTAGGCTTAGATTTTCAATCATTTCTTTATTTGATAAAAACATCGTAAGCATACCGAATAATCATCAGCATAACAATAAAAATAAAGATGTTTCTGATGAAGGCATTTCCTTTTTTAATGGCCATGTGACTACCTAAATAACTTCCCAAAATGTTTGAGACGCCCATTAAAACTGCTATGTTTAACAAGTAATTGCCTTGATTAATAAATACAACCAAAGCAGATAAATTGGTGATACAATTTACAATTTTCGCATAAGCCGAGGCATGCATAAAATCCATTCCCAAAAACAATACAAATCCCAATACCAAAAAACTTCCTGTTCCTGGACCAAAGAATCCATCATAAAATCCAACAACAATTCCAATTAAAGAGCCATAAATTATTTGCTTTTTTAGGCTGATTTCTTTCAGTTGAATTGAACCTAAATCCTTCTTAAAAATAGTATAAATGGCAATTGCTATTAGTATAATAAGTATGATTGGTTTCAGCATTTTCACATCCAACAAACTCACAATTTTTGCTCCTGCACCCGAGGCTAGATAAGCAAAAAGCGAGATTGTTAGTAACAATAAAAAATTGAATTTTACCTTCTTTGCGTATTGAATAGCTGCGATGATTGTTCCTGATAAAGCAGCGATTTTATTGGTCCCGAAAAGCGTTGGTAAATTGGTTTGTGGAAACTGAATGAGTAAAGCAGGTAATTGTATCAATCCACCACCACCAACTACAGCGTCAATAAATCCTGCTACAAAAGCCAGTACAGCAAGAATAATTAAGCTGATAAATGTGTATTCAGAAAATGAGAATTGTTCTATCATCTAGCTGATATTTTTATCAATCATTTTAAAAATTAGAATGATTGGTAGTGCTGTAATCATACCATTTAACATGGGATAATATTCATTGGTATTGAATAATTTCATATAAAAATCATTCAATAGATTCATAGGATACCAGTGCATAAATACTGCTACGAATACATATAAAACTAAGCCATACATAGTAACTGTAAGGACCTTAGTTTTTAAACTTGCTTCTTTAAAGTTTTGTTTGATTTGTTGTTGCTCCGTTTTCTGCTCTTGTTTCCAGTTTTCAATGATTTTCAAAGCAGTTTCATATTTATAATCGGATTCAATTTCCTTAATTTCTAATAAAGGGAGCCATTTATTTCCTAATGAAAATATAGGAGAAAGTGCTTTGTTTAATTCTTTTGCTTGAAGGTAATTGAGTTCCATTTTCAAATAGAACCTTGCGTATAATAAACTTGCAATGGTTCTAAAAATTAAAATATAAAGTAGTATAGAAAAAACAAATGAGAAGATAAAAGCAGCGAGTGCATCATTAAAAAACTCAATGAGAATGAGAATACCAAAAATGCTAATGATGATGCTTATTAGCTTGAATATAATGTCGAATATATGCGTGAAAAACATGGTTAATTGTCTCCGTAAACTTTGTTAATGCTTTCTACAATGATTTCACAAGCACCAATGATTTCTTCATTCGTAATAGTTAATGGAGGCGCAATCCTGATTTTATTATTGGCAAACAAAAACCAGTCAGTGATTAATCCGGCTTCCATACAATATTGAATGACTTTCAGGTTGTTTTCGAAACTATCTAATTGCACGGCCAACATTAAACCTTTTCCTGATATTTTTTCAATGGCAGGATGAATGAGGTTTCTACGGAATAAATTTTCTTTTTCAGGAATTGAACTCATCAGCTTCATTCTTTCCAATTCATTAATTCCGGCAATTGCTGCTGCTGCAATTACGGGATGTCCGCCAAAGGTTGTAATATGACCTAAAATGGGTTCATCGGCCAAAGTATTCATCATGGCTTTTGATGAGACGAAAGCTCCAATGGGCATTCCAGCTCCCAATGCTTTTCCCAAAAGTAAAATGTCCGGAATTACGCCATATTGTTCGAAAGCAAACATGCTTCCTGTTTTACCCATTCCACTTTGTATTTCATCAAAAATGAGTAGTGTGCAAGTTTCATCACATCGCTTTCTTAAAGCTATTAAAAAATCTAATGTGGCAGGTATATAACCCGCTTCTCCTTGAACAACTTCTGTTATTACACAAGCAGTTTGCTCATCTATTTGTTCGATATCATTTAAATTGTTGAATTCAATAAAATGAATATCTGGTAATAAAGGACGAAATGCTTGTTTATAATATTCATCACTGTTTAAACTCAATGCTGCATGTGTACTTCCATGGTAGGAATTTTTGTTTGCAATGATTTTACTTTTTTTTGTGATTCGTTTTGCCAGTTTTAGAGCACCATCTGTTGCTTCAGCACCAGAATTTACCAAATAAATACAATCAAGATTATTTGGAAGTATTGAACTTAATTTCTGACTCAATTTAATTTGTGGACTCTGGATAAATTCTCCATAAATCATCAGATGCATATAATCATCAACCTGGTTTTTAATGGCCTCTTTTACAGCAGTATTGCCATGTCCAAGGTGACTTACCGAAATGCCTGAGATAAGATCAAGGTACTTTTTACCATCAGTATCATAAATATAATTTCCTTCTGCTTTTGCCATTTCCATCATCAAAGGAAAATGGGTGGTTTGAGCCTGATGAGCCAGGAAAATTTGCTTTTGATTCATGTTTCGAAAATACGTTTTATTAATTTGGTATACATTACTTGTTAGCCGAGCTAATGTTGACTATTTTTGCGGCTCGAAATAATGAAGCTTCTCATGTTTTCAAATATTTAACAGAAATACAACCAAATGTCAATGAATCCAATTAAAATTTCAGTTGCAAAAGGGGACGGAATTGGTCCCGAGATTATGGATGCAGTTATCAGTATTTTTGATGCTGCACAAGTTCCACTTTCATACGAGTATATCGATATGGGAAAGAAATTTTATGAAGCCGGTTTTAGCACCGGAATGACAGATGAGGCTAAAGGCAGTGTTGAAAGCAATGGAATTTTGTTTAAAGGTCCGATGGAAACTCCAAAAGGAAAAGGAGTAAAAAGTATCAATGTAACTGCACGTAAAACATGGAGTACATTTGCTAACAGAAGACATTTTAAATCATTAAACGGGGTTGACACAGTTTTTTCTAAAGCAGGAATTCCGATTGATATTACGATTGTTCGTGAGAATATTGAAGGAACTTATGGCGGAATAGAGCATATGCTTACTCAGGATGTAGCATTGTGTCGCCGTTTTATTACTCGTCCGGGTAGCACTCAGGTTCACAGATTTGCTTTTGAAATGGCAAAACGTGAAGGTTTCCATAAAGTAACATGCGCTCACAAAGCAAACATCATGAAATTGACTGATGGATTATTTTTAGAAACTTTTTACGAAGTAGCAAAAGAATATCCTGAAATTGAAGCAAACGATATGATTGTTGATGATTTGGCCATGAAACTGGTAGCGAAACCACAACAATTCGAAATTGTGGTATTAACCAATTTACAGGGAGATATCATGAGTGATTTATGTGCAGGCTTAGTGGGTGGATTGGGTTTTGCACCATCAGCAAATGTGGGTGAGCATATTTCGATTTTCGAAGCGGTTCACGGTACAGCACCGGATATTACGGGAAAGAATCTTGCTAATCCAACTGCCTTATTGTTAAGCGGATTTATGATGTTGCGTTATTTAGGTTTCATGGAACATGCAAATCTGATTGAAAATTCATTGTTATACACTCTAGAAAATGGTGTTCATACAGGTGATTTTGGAGACAGAAACACTCCATCATTAAGCACAACAGATTTTGCAAATGCGATTATTTCCAACTTAGGAAAATCACCTAAAGAAAATGCAGCAAGAGATACTAAAGCTACATCTGCAGGATTTCATAAACCGGTTCCACCAAGTGAGCAAAAAATGATGTTGGGAAATCAGGTTAAGGAAGAATCTAAAATTGTTGGAGTTGATTTATTTATTGAATCAACTTTAACTGCTGCAGAATTAGCTCCAATGATTCAAAAACACTTAATAGGTGAACAGAAGTTAATTATGATTTCTAATAGAGGAACTCAGGTTTGGCCAACAGGAAGTGTTTTTACTGAATGTGTTGACCAATACAGAGCGAGAATTGAAGTTCCAACTCAAACTAACCTAGAAGAAATGTTTGCTTTGTCTTCAAGAGTTTCTGCAGATTTAATGGTTTCTACTGCTGAAATTCTTAGAAAATTCGGAGAAAAAGCAGGATATTCATTGGCTCAGGGACAATAGAATTTTGTAAATCAAAAAGATTTAGCGAATTTCTTTGCTAGAATTAGCCTTATGTCAAAATGCCCGAAAATGTAAATGATAAACAAGTCTTCTCTTTGCTTGAGGTAACAAAAAGCATCGAGAAGACTTTAGAAGAAAGATATAAAAGTTCATTTTGGGTTAAAGCTGAAATGAACAAACTTAATTTCTATAAACAATCAGGCCATTGTTACCCGGAATTGGTTGAAAAGAAAGATGGTAAAATCATTACTCAGATTAAATCATACTTATGGAAGGATGATTATTTCAGAGTCAATAATAATTTTCAACGCTTATTAAAAGAGCCATTAAAAGATGGAATTAAAATTCTCTTTTTAGCCAAAATTACTTTTGATACCACCCATGGACTTTCACTTTGGATTTTAGATATTGATCCAAGCTTCACCTTGGGAGATCTGGAACGTGAGAAAATTGAAGCTATCAACAAACTAAAAGTTGAAGGCATTTTTAATAAGAATAAAATGCTCAGCCTTCCTTTATTGCCGCAACGAATTGCAATTATTTCAGTAGAAACCAGTAAAGGTTATGTTGATTTTCTGAAAGTAATTGAATCAAATTCGTGGAACTACAAGTTTTTCCACTTCTTGTTTCCTTCATTACTTCAAGGAGATAAAGCTGTTCCAAGTATATTAGCTCAACTAAAAAGAATCAAAAAAGTAAAAGAACATTTTGATGTAGTAGCCATAATTCGTGGGGGAGGAGGAGATGTTGGACTTTCCTGTTATAATAATTATCAGTTGGCAAAAGAAATTGCTTTGTTTCCCATTCCGGTTATTACAGGAATTGGGCATGCAACAAACGAAACTGTTTCTGAAATGATTTCGTTCTCTAATGCAATTACACCTACTAAATTAGCTGAATACCTACTTCAAAAGTTTCATAATTTTTCAGTTCCGGTTCAAGATGCCGAGAGGAAAATCATTGATAAATCAAAACGACTTTTAATCGAAGAGCAAGTGAAGTTTCAGTCGGAACTCAAGTTATTTCGTTCTGTAACTGAAAATATTTTGATTACGAATAACAATGAAATCAGAGGCCTTTCGAAGTCATTGCAGCAACATGCTCAGTTTATTTTTAAAAATGAAAATGAGTTTTTAAAAACAAGCCGTAATAATATAGTTAAAGCTACAAATGCTATTTCATTAAAGACAAAGGAAGACTTAAAGAATATTGCTATTGGTATTCGTAAAGACAGTGCTTCTCAGTTGAACCAGTTTAAATTTCGTATTTCACAGTTAAAAGGAAATTTACAATTGCAGAGTGTTTTGAAATTTAAAACCAGTTTATTGGAGTTAAGTAATATTGAAAAAAACATATCGAATATGAGTCCTTCAAATGTTTTAAAACGCGGTTATAGCATTACATTTCTGAATGGGAAAGCCATCAAAAGTTTAGACCAGTTAAAAAGCGGAGATACAATTAATACCACTGTTTTTGAGGGCAATATCATTAGTATTGTAAACTCAACAAATAAAAAAGAATCCTATGAGTGAAAATGAAAATTATACGAAAGCTTTTGAAGAACTCCAGACAATTGTTGCAGAAATAGAGCAGGGTGAAATATCTGTTGATGAACTTTCAGAAAAGGTAAAAAGAGCAGCTCAACTCATCAAAATTTGCAAGTTGAAACTAACTACTACTGAAGAAGATGTAAATAGGATTTTGAAAGAGCTAGATTCATCAACAGAAGATGAATTGAGGGTTTAAAATTTTGTTAGGTAACAATAAAACAAGGTTTTTTGGTAAATAGACATAAAAAAAGGCAACCAAAGCTGCCTTTTTACTTTTATAATAATCTGTTTAAGAAACAGTAGTTCCAACGTTTTCGCCCATACAAACTTTTAAGAAATTACCATCTTTATTCATATCAAAAACAACGATAGGCATTTTATTTTGTTGGCAAAGGGTAATGGCGGTTAAGTCCATTACATTTAAACCTCTTTCATAAACTTCTTCGAAACTAATATTTTCGAAACGAGTAGCATTAGGATCTTTTTCTGGATCGGCAGTATAAATTCCATCAACACGAGTGCCTTTTAATACCAAATCTGCTTCAATTTCAACAGAGCGAAGAGATGCAGCAGTATCAGTAGTGAAATAAGGATTACCTGTGCCGGCTCCAAAAATTACAACACGACCTTTTTCAAGGTGGCGAACAGCTCTTCTGCGAATAAAAGGTTCAGCAATTTGTTCCATATGGATAGCAGAAAGTAAACGGGTTTTGATACCTACTTTTTCTAATGCACCTTGTAATGCCATTGCATTAATAACTGTAGCAAGCATTCCCATATAATCACCTTGAGCGCGATCTACTAATCCGCCTGCAACACCTTGTACTCCTCTAAAAATATTTCCTCCACCAATCACAATAGCAACTTCAACTCCGGCATCTACTACCTTTTTTACATCATTTGAGTATTGGTCGAGAATGGCGGGGTCAATACCATATTGTAAATTACCCATTAAAGCTTCGCCGCTTAATTTAAGAAGGACTCTTTTGTATTTCATTATTTTTAGATTAGGAATTTTTTTTAAAGGTTTAATAAAATTGAGGAAAATAAATTGAATAAAAAATGAGGGCAAAAAAAATCCTCACCAATTGGTGAGGATTTTTTTAAGAATAGGATTATAGAGAAACTCTCTTGAAAGCAGTAACTGTTAAGCCTTTTTCAGCTTCATTCAACATTTGAGCAACAGTTTTGCTACCATCTTTAACAAACTCCTGGTTTAATAAAGTATTGTCTTTGTAGAACTTACCTAATTTACCTTGAGCAATTTTTTCTAACATGTTTTCGGGTTTTCCTTCAGCACGAGCCTGGTCCATACCAATTGCAATTTCTCTTTCGATAATTGTAGGATCAACATCAGCTTTATCAACACCAACCGGGTTAAGAGCAGCAATTTGCATAGCAGCATCTTTACCGGCAGCGATATTAGCTTCAGTAGGAGCGTTGTTTAAAGAAACAAGTACACTTAAGCGATTACCAGCGTGGATATAAGCAACGATATTATCACCTTTTACTAATTCGTATTTAACAACATCGATTTTCTCTCCAATTTTACCAACTTGTTCGATGATTTTATCACCAACAGTTAAACCTTCCATTGGAAGAGCTTTTAAAGAATCGATATCAGCAGGCTGAGAAGCAAGAGCCACATCAGCTAAGCTATGAGCAAAAGCAACGAAATCTGCATTTTTAGCAACGAAATCTGTTTCAGAGCTCAATTGGATGATTACACCTAATTTATTGTCTGCTGATGTTTTTGCTATAATAGCGCCTTCTTTGGCATCACGATCTGCGCGGTTAGCAGAAATTTTAGCACCTTTTTTACGTAAAAAATCTACGGCTCCATCAAAGTCGCCATTGGTTTCTGTTAGAGCTTTTTTGCAATCCATCATACCAGCGCCGGTCATTTGGCGGAGTTTATTTACATCGGCTGCACTAATTGACATAATTGTAATATTTAATTTTTTTTGATTTTGAATGGTCTATTTAAAAAAAGAGAACTTGAAATTTACGCGGGTAATTCTCAAATTCTCTTTTTGTATTGGAATAGTATAATATAAGATTATGCTTCTTCTTTTTCTACTACTGCTTCTTTTTCTACAGTTTCTTCTTTTTCACGTTTACGTTCGCTAAGACCTTCAACGATAGAATCTGTAATGTATTTAGTGATTAAAGCAATTGATTTAGCTGCATCATCATTTGCAGGGATTGCGTAATCAACTAATGTTGGATCAGAATTTGTATCAACAATACCAAAAGTTGGGATATTAAGCTTAGTTGCTTCAGCAACAGCAATATGTTCACGTTTGATATCAACAATGAATAAAGCCGCTGGTAATCTGTTTAAGTCAGCAATACCACCTAAAACTTTATCAAGTTTGATTTTTTCACGTTCGATCATCAAACGTTCTTTTTTGTTGATGTTGGTGTAAGTACCATCTGACGCTAATTTATCAAGAGTTTGCATTTTCTTGATGCTTTTGCGAACGGTAGCGAAGTTCGTTAACATACCACCTAACCAACGGTCACTAACATAAGGCATGTTTACACGCTTTGCTTCGTTTTCGATGATTTCTCTGGCTTGTTTTTTTGTTGCAACGTACAACACCTTACGGCCTGATTTAACAATGTTTTTGATGGCTAGTGCGGCCTCATCCAGCTTCACAGCTGTCTTGTGCAGATCGATGAGGTGGATTCCGTTTTTCTCCATGAAAATGTAAGGAGCCATCTTCGGATTCCATTTGCGGGTAAGGTGACCAAAGTGCACGCCCGCTTCCAACAACTCTTCTTGAGTGATTTTAGACATATAATTATAAAGATTCGGATTAACGTTTTACGAACTGGAAACGTTTACGGGCTTTCTTCTGTCCCGGTTTTTTACGTTCTACCATACGAGGGTCACGGGTTAATAAACCTGCGGCCTTCAATGCTGGTTTCAATTCTGCACTGTATTTTACCAATGCACGTGAGATAGCTAATTTCAAAGCATCAGCTTGTCCATGCATTCCACCACCATCTAAGTGTGCGTTTACATCAAACTGACCGTTTGTATTAGTTACTTCAAATGCTTTATGAGCTGCACTCAACAAAACGATACTAGGAAAGTACTCTTTTATTTCTTTTCCGTTAACAGTCATTTTGCCTGTACCTGCTGTTAAGTACACACGGGCAACCGCTGTTTTTCTTCTTCCAATTGCGTTATTAACTTCCATCGATTAGAATTTTAATTCTTTAGGTTGTTGTGCACTATGCGGATGCTCTGATCCTGCGTACACGTATAGGTTGCGGAATAATTCTGCTCCTAATTTATTTTTAGGTAACATACCTTTAATTGCATGTTCTACAATGTAAGTAGGTCTGCGTACCAAAATGTTTTTCGCTACTTCGAAACGCAATCCTCCAGGGTAACCTGAGAAGAATTTGTATTCCTTTTCGTTCATTTTGTTTCCTGTAAAACGGATTTTATCAGCATTGATAATAATCACGTTGTCACCACAATCTGCATGCGGTGTGAAGTTGGTTTTGTGTTTGCCTCTTAGAATATTGGCAATTTTACTGGCAAAACGTCCTAATGTCTGTCCTTCAGCATCAACAACCAACCAATCTTTGGTTGATGTAGCCTTGTTGGCAGAAATGGTTTTGTAACTCAATGCGTCCACGTCTCTTACTTTATATTAAATGGGTTGCAAAAATAGGGCAAGGTTTTCTAATTCACAACAAAATGTTTAAAAAACCTTTTTCTAGTATTTGGGGTCGCAATTATAAGCCTTTTCCCTTGAATCTGAAACAATTAAAAAAATCTATTTTTTAAAACATTGAGGATTCACGCCTATTTTTTTTTTCAAGGGCAGTTTAATTTTGATTTTCGCCCCGGTTTTCTTTAAAGTTTTACAAATTTTACGTATCGATATTTACCTTCCGGGTTATAAATAATTGCGATATAGGGTCCTCTTGGTAAATAAACCAATTCGTTTAATTGAAATTCAAACCGTTTTTGTGCCGGCAGGGTTCTTTGTATAAATACCTTTCCCCAAACATCTACCAGCATAAAACTGGCACTTTTTTCCTGAGATTGAGAAAATGTCATCGTAATAATATCCTCCTGAGCTGCCACATTTGGAAATACATCTAGCTCAAATCCGGTGCAGGTTCCTTCTGAATAATATAATACGCCATTCCTGTTTAATGCATAACAAAGGTTTCTGTAGGTTACATTATCGCAACCACAAACCGGATTGTACAATAAATCAGGACAAGGGAATGTTGGACTTATTCTCAGTGAATCAATGCATTGTGCTTTTGTTACTTTAAATAATCCTAATAGAATTAATATAATAAGGCCTATTTTTTTCATAATTCCTCCTCAATATTTTCACTTATCGCAGGCCATGAGAAGAAGAATTTGGTTCCGGCTCCTTTTTCAGATTCAATCCAAACTTTGCCTCCTTTGTCTTCAACTATCTTTTTAACAATAGCTAAACCTACTCCCGTACTTTCAAATGTATCTCTTGCCTGAAGGGTTTGGAATATCACAAAAACCTTTTCATGGAATTCCTTTTCAATTCCAGGTCCATTATCTGCAACACAGAATTCGTATAAATCACCATTTTGTTTCCAGCTAACTTCTACCTGTGGTTCAGTATTGTTATTATATTTAATAGCATTACTTATATAATTCGCAAAAATTTGTTCAATAGCAATTTTTTCTGTTATCAATGATGGAAGATCTTCAGCAATAATAAAATTGAATTTTTCTGGAGGACTTAAACTTTCAATCATTTCTTCAATGCTTTCTTTTAGGCTAAATGAACTTGCCTTATGTTTTATTCTGCCTGCTCTTGAATATTGGAGAATTCCATCAATCAAACCTTCCATTCTTTTCACACGCTTACGCATGAGGTCGAGGTTGTTTTTGGTATCTTCTTCCAGTTTGCCTTCCATGTCTTCTTCAATCCACATAGAAAGATTGTTAATTCCACGTAATGGTGCTTTTAAATCGTGAGATACAACGTATGCAAATTGATCTAATTCTTTATTTTTCTTTTCAAGTTCCTCATTATATAATTCCAACTGGCGTTTCGATTCCTTTTCAGCACTTATATCCTGGAAAATTCCCTTGATAGTTGAAACTTTTCCGTTTTCATTTAAAGGTAAACCTTTAACTCGGATGTCCAGATATTTTCTTTTACCAATCTTAATTTTGGCTTCGTGTTCAAATGGTTCGTAAGTTTGAATGGCATTAATAAATGATTCCCTGATTTGTTCCCTGGTTTCACTTGTAAACAAATTATAGGTTTCATTTAAGCTTGGTTGATAATCTAATGGCTTTTCGCAAATATTAAACATTTCTTTTGTCCAGCTGATAGTTTGTGTATCAACCTGAATTTCCCAACCACCTACACGCGCAATATGTTGTGCTTCTTCTAAATCATGCTGTTGTTTTAAAATTCTTTGTTCAGCAAGTTTAGATTCTGTGATATCAAAGTTTACTCCAATCATTCGATATGGAGTTTTGTCTTCTTTTCTAAAAATTTTAGAATAAGAAGTTATGTATTTTATTTTACCTGTTTTGCTTATGATTCTAAAGCTGCTGGCAAAACTTCCTTCTGAGTATAAAGATTGAGCAACTTCTTCGTTTACCCTTTGCCTGTCTTCAGGATGTAGAGTTTTATCAAAAGCATCATAATCACCGGAGAAACTTAATGCTTCAACATCAAACAATTTGTACATTGATTGGTCCCAAATCAATTTATTCTCATCAATTTTCCAATCCCAAATGCCCAGATTAGCAGAATTAATGGCAAGTGAAAGTCGTTCTTCACTTTCTCTAACTATTTCTTCTGCTAGTTTTCTTTCGGTAATATCAATACCAAATCCAATTACAAATTCAACCTTTTCGCCTCTACCATTAACTGGATACATCCTTCTTAACATCCATCTATTAGTACCATCAGATTTAACTATTTTTTCTTCGAATTCAAATTGTTTTTTTAATTCCAGTACAGATTTAAACGTATTTCGTCTTATATCTGCTACTTCGATTGGAACATTGTATTTTTTACAATAATCATAATCGTTATGTCCAACTAGCCATTTTCGTTTTTCCAAATCGCGAACAGCCATTTCATTGACGAATAGGTATTGGTGTTCATGATTAAATACCACTA
>JBIPMI010000267.1:0-4343 GCA_044369215.1 Bacteroidia bacterium
GTCTAAACTTATTTCCTTTGATAAGAATCTGGCCTTTTTGTTTTTCCTGACTTTTTTCCTGTTTGTTTTCAAGTGTGTAAGTGAAGTCGGCTTTTATTGTTTTAAATGCCTTATATCGTTTACTAATTTTTTCAAGCAGTTTTTCTGCCTCATTGGCTTTTCCTTGAGACATTCCTGAAAATGAGGAAGCAAGGATTAAAATGATAATTCCGAGTTTTTTCACAATGCAAATATTTTATAAGAAATCGAACTAAAAAATGAATAATCTAATTATTACATAAATAATGCCGAATTCTTGTTTTGTTTTATTTAGATTCTTTTTATTATCAATGGTTTAACGAATGGCTCTTAGAATTTCTTCTAAATCAACTTCGGTATGAACTTGTACTTCACGAGCTTTAGAACCTTTAAATGGTCCTACAATACCCGCTTTTTCTAATTGGTCTATTAATCTTCCTGCTCTATTATAACCTAAATTTAGTTTTCGTTGTAATAAAGATGTGGAACCTTGTTGATGCATAACAATGATTCTTGCAGCATCTTCAAACAACTCATCTCTATTGCTGCTATCAAATCCTTCATGACCACCACCTTCTTCATTTTCAGTTTGAATGAGTGGTAACTGGTAAGGTTCTCTGCCTCCCTGACTTCCAATAAAATCACAGATTTTGTCTACCTCAGGTGTATCAACAAATGCACATTGAAGTCGGATTAAATCATTACCATTACTAAACAACATATCTCCTTTACCAATTAATTGATCAGCTCCATTTGCATCTAAAATTGTTCTTGAGTCGATTTTTTGAGAAACCCTAAATGCTACTCTGGCAGGGAAATTGGCTTTAATTGTACCTGTAATGATATTAACCGATGGCCTTTGTGTTGCAAGAATCAAATGAATTCCAATAGCACGTGCAAGTTGGGCTAAACGTGCAATAGGTAATTCAACTTCTTTTCCTGCTGTCATCATTAAATCGGCCAACTCATCGATCACCACAACTATATAAGGTAAAAAACGATGTTTGTTTTTATCTGTTGGCGGAAGGCGTCTGCTTATGAATTTGGCATTGTATTCCTTTAAATTTCTTACTTGTGCATCTTTCAACAAATCATATCTGTCATCCATTTCCTTGCACAAACTGTTTAAAGTATGTACGACTAATTTTGTATCAGTAATAATTGCATCCTGATCACCAGGGATTTTTGCTAGAAAATGTCTTTCAATGGTTTTGTAGATGTTCAATTCCACCTTCTTAGGATCCACCAAAACAAACTTAATTTGTGATGGATGTTTTTTATACAACAAAGAAACCAATAAGGCATTTAATCCAACCGATTTACCTTGACCAGTAGCTCCTGCCATTAATAAATGGGGCATTTTGGCCAAATCGGTTACAAAAACTTCATTCGAAATTGTTTTTCCAAAAGCAATAGGTAAGTCCATTTCTGCATGAACAAATTTTGGAGATGCGATTACTGATCTGATTGAAACCATTGCAGGAGTAAGGTTTGGAACTTCAATACCAATAGTACCTTTTCCCGGAATTGGCGCTATGATACGAATTCCTAATGCTGCCAAACTCAAGGCAATATCATCCTCTAAGTTTTTAATTTTTGCAATTCGAACGCCATCCTGAGGAACAATTTCATAAAGAGTTACTGTTGGTCCGATGGTTGCCGAAATCTTTTTGATACCAATACCATAATTTTTTAAGGTATCTTCAATCATGCGTGTTTTTTCGCTCAGTTCAGCTGTTTCAACTTTAACTTTGCTATCACCATAATCGTTTAAGAGTTCTAATCCCGGATATTTATAATTACTAAAATCCAGGGTTGGGTCATAAGGTTCATCTAAACCATAATGGTCTTTTCTTACGGTACCTTCTTCCTTGGTTTCCTCATCCTGAATGTCCTGTACTTCAACTACCAAACCACTTCCGGTAATAATAGGTTGCACCAATTCTTCCTCTCCCGTAAATTCTGCTTCAATTTTTTGTGGAATTTCTTCAGGAACATGAATTTGAATCATTTCCTCTTCAGGTTCATCTTCTGCTGAAGGTATAATTTCAAGTAAGGATTTTTCTTCTTTAATTTCTTCAGCTACAGGTTCATCTTCATTTAAAGGAATAAATGGTTCCGGTTCAATCTCCTCTTCTTTGTTTTTTAGGATGAAATCATCAGGATTTAGAGCAGGTAATTCTTCTGTTTCATCAAATTCTGCTTTGTCAATTCCGGCAATTGTATTTTCACTTTTTTGCACCTGATTTTTATTTAAATCAATTTTTGGCTCAAAGAATTTTATATTAAAAACAGCAACAAAAAATATCAAAACATATAAAACCAAAGCCAAACCTGCTCCAGCACTACCCAATAATCCACTTAAATACAATGAGCCAAAATAGCCAAACGAGCCTGCTAAAACTGGTAATTGATTTCCAAAAAGAAAGCCTAAACTTAATGATAACCAAATACCTGTGAAGAAACTATATCTTAATGTTGCCGAAATTGGAATAGGCTCAGTACTTGTAAGCAATACAATTCCGATGGCTAAAAATATCACAACAAATGAAAAAGATGCAAGTCCAAATCCTTTATAAATAAAGATATAACTAATCCAGGCTCCTAAAATTCCTAAAGTATTTTCACTGATTCCGGGTTCACTTAAAACCAAAGTTCCCCAACTCATTTCTTTTACCAAACTTTGGTCGCCTTGCCAAGTCACTAGAAATGAGATTCCTGATAATAAAAGAAAAATTGCTAAAAAAATAAAAATGAGTCCAAGCGATTTAATAAACCGCTCATCTTTTAAAAATCGTAAAGGTTTTAATTCCTTTATTCCGGAACTTTTTTCTTTCTTTTTTTTAGGCGCTTTTTCTTCTTCAGGTTCAGTAAACTCCTGAACGTCACCAAATATTACTTTATTTTCTTTTGTTTTTTTTGCCATTTGCCGTATTGCGAATCTACCAATTTTAAGGCCGATTATTTCTTTTTTTCTAAACCTTTGCACAGTTTCAATGTAACTTATCTAATTTAAAAAACATTTTGGGCTTCATTCAAGGATTTGCCTTATTTTCGAGCCAAATTTTATTCTATGAATGATGTAATTGTTTTGTTTTTGGAAATCACCAAGTATTTAATTCCTGCGTTGATTGTTTTCGTAATTACTTATTACCAATTCAAAATTTTCTTTGATACTGAATATCAGAAGCGCTTGCTTGATTTAAAAGCCGAGCAAGGTAGAACGATGCAACCTCTGAAATTGCAGGCTTATGAAAGATGTATTTTATTGCTGGAAAGAATGAGTCCTGAAAATTTAGTGATTCGTGTTCATAAGCCCGGTGTTAGTGCAACACAATTAAAAGTAGATTTGATTAATGAGATTAACTCGGAGTTTAATCATAATGTGTCACAACAGTTATACGTATCTGGCCAATCTTGGCAGGTAATTAGAGTTGTTAAGGAAGAAATGATTAACCTGATAAATACTGCTTACCAGGATTTAGGTCCGAATTCGGTTGGCTTGGATTTAAGCAAAAGCATATTTGAACAATTGATAAAATTGGAGCATGTTCCTACTCATAAAGCATTGATTTTTATTAAAAAAGAATTCGATTTGGTTTTCGGTTAATAAAATTAATTAATCATGGAAAAGAAATTTATTACCGATTCAGGTATCGAAATTGAAAGACTTTATTCTGAAGTAATTCCTAATACAGAAATGCCTGGTGAATGGCCGTTTACAAGAGGTGTTCAGCCTGATATGTATCGCGGAAAACTATGGACTATGCGTCAGTATGCTGGTTTTAGTACTGCTGAAGAAAGTAATAAACGCTATAAATACTTATTGGCCAATGGTACAATGGGCTTAAGTGTAGCTTTCGATTTACCAACTCAAATTGGTTACGATAGCGACCACATGATGGCGGAAGGTGAAGTTGGTAAAGTTGGGGTTGCTATTGATAGTTTAAAGGACATGGAAATTTTGTTTGATGGTATTCAATTACAGGATATCACAACCAGTATGACCATCAATGCTACTGCTTCAACTTTATTATCGTTTTATATAGCTTTAGCCAGAAAACAAGGTGCCGATATCAAGAAAATTTCAGGTACCATTCAAAATGATATATTAAAAGAATACGCTGCAAGAGGAACTTATATTTATCCTCCAAAACCAAGCATGCGCATAATCACTGATATATTTGAGTATTGCAGTTTGGAAGTGCCAAAATGGAATACGATTTCTATCAGTGGATATCATATTAGAGAAGCAGGTTCTACAGCAGTTCAGGAAATAGCATTTACGCTTGCCAATGCAAAAGCGTATGCTCAGGCCGCCATTG